>CAZOCA010000090.1:195-3403 GCA_964578105.1 uncultured Pararhizobium sp. | reverse complement strand
CCATCGTAAATGATGAAAATTCCAGGTTGAGATATCTGTTTGTCGGCAAGGTGAACCATGACCCGGTCTCCACTGGACAGGGTGGGCTCCATGCTGTCGCCGCGCACCTCGATAATGGCCAGATCATTTGTCGATAACCCAAGAAAATCAGATAGGTAAGACGGGTCAAAAGGCCATTGTGAGCGGACGTTTTCCTCAGAGGTGAGGGCGCCGTCGCCTGCCGATGCGCGGATATCATATTCAGTAATGGTTCTGAATTGAGGTGTCGTGCGCGCAGAGCTGGATGCCGGTTCCGGCCCGCCCAGTTCGCTTTCGGGAATGTCCAGCAACTCGGAGAGTTTGCGCCGATCCTGTTCTTTCAAGCGGGCGGGAATCCCTCTTGTGAGGAATTGCTGCACATAGGCATGATTTTTGCCAAGAGCCAGGGACAATTGCTTCATGTCCATCTGGCGCAGTTCAATTTCCCGGGAGAGGCGTTTTCTGATTTTATCCATCTTTTTTCTACACATCGGTTGACTTGTGATCAATAGGAAAATACCTATTAATAATAGGAATTGGACTATAGGATGCTTATGACACACCTAAATCACTTTGAGACTCATGTCGAGGGCTTTGTTACCGCCAGAGGTAGGCAGGCAAGCTGTGTTTTTGCATTCCTGAGCAGGGAGAGCGCCGCGCAAAGCCCCCCAGATAACCTTTTCAGGTGGCGCGGATGGGGTGCTTTTAGCAAAGGCATCCGCTGCATTGGGTCTTGTGGCAGGGAAAAATTTCCCGAGCGCTAGAGCGCCTCCCGGCCTGGCACTTTCCTCCAAAGCCAGGCCAAGCGGCCGGTGCGGGTTTTTTGCTTTTCCCGCACCGGCCTTATCAACCACTCAGGCGGCAGGGTTCGCAGAAAAGAGAAGGGCTAATATGGTTCTTTCAGTTGAACAACATTGCGCGTCGCGCGCATTCACAGACAATGTTCTTTGTTATTGGGCTTTTGGCCTGGACAGTGCCGAGATTGCAGACGTTTTATGCTGTCCGGAAGCGCTGGTTTACAATCTTTTGGCGCGGCTTCGCGTTGCTGGCCGGAGTGGCATGCAATGATTGGCGGTTCAGAGGCGGGCTACGCCCGTCAATTGCAGCTTGCTCATAAACAGAGGCTTCTGCGTATGGGGGGAATGCCTTATGCCCGCAAGGCCCGAAAAGCTGAATTTGAGGCAAACGCGCAGACTTCAATTATTTGGAAACCGAGAGTAAAGCCCAAAGCCAAGCAAATCCGGGCGAAACGCGTTTACCATCGTGAGCCGGGCCCGAAGATGAAGGCCATTCTGTTTCCGGTCAGCATTCCAAGCCACCCCAAAGTTGCTCCGAAACAATTTACCGGGGACCCCACGACCGCACACAGCCTATCCGAAATTATGACGGAGGTCTGTGGGCGCTACGGGTTGGACGAAGATGAAATCTGTCAAGTTAAAGGCAGCCGTTATGTGAAGCTGGCAAAGCACGAGTTTTGCTGGCGCGCCTGGCATCAGACACCGTGTGTTGTGACACGGATTTCCAGGTTCTTGAGGACAGAAAACCACGCATTGGTGTCACGCGGTATCTGCACGCATCAGGCGCGGCTGGACAAAGGGTTGTTTTAGAAAATGGCGCTTCAGTTCGGTTGTGTCGGCACAGCCCATATCCAATTACGCCCATCACCAAAGGTCACCTCATGAGAACCAAATCGATGAAACGCTCCGGTCGCAAGCGCATTGTCAATATCAGGCGGCAACCCAATGGCCAGCCGTCACGAGCAGGGCAGGGGGATCGCACGCGCAGCGTTGCTCTGGAGGCCCGAAAGCGTATGCATGGTGCAAACAAGGCCAATGCCTTGCGGCCTGAATGGGGGTTTGCGCTTGGCCGTGCCATGTTGAAGGGGGAGTTGAGCCAATTGCAATTTCAGTCGGGCCTGGTGGCGGCAGATATCATTACTTTCTACTACCGGATGAAAGGCTATAAACGCCCGACGCCACAGGCATTTGATCTGTTTCGTGTGGTTGGGTTAAGCCATATTGACGTGCGTCCCGAAACGGTCGCAGCGGCGGAAACCGACTATACCCGGCTGCAACGCGCAATGCGTGCGGCTGCATCGAAGAATGGGCATCCTTATGCCAGCGCCAGCAACACAATACACATGGCTTGTGTCGAGGATTCCGAACTGGGCTCATGGCCAAGCCATATGGTGCGTTATCTGAAGGACGCATTGGACGCAATCGCGTTGGAGTTTCCTGAGCGAATGGTTGAGCTGCGATAGGTTATCGCGTCTTACTCTGTGAGTTCCGGTTCCCACTGTTTCAGAGCGATGACAAGTTGATCGGCAAATCTGGATGAGACAACTGGCAGAGCTCTGCCTTTCATCTGTCCAAGCAGAAGCTGACCAACCGGCACATCTTTCTTGGATACGGGGCGGAATGCTATGGAGTCCTGACGCTCGGTATCCAGGCCTATCGGGATTTGAAAACCGACGGAATCTTCATGGATCACATAGTGGCGAATTAACTCGAAAGATTCTGTTTCGACCCTGGGAGATAGGGTGCGCCCGATTTTCTTGGCACCCAGTTCCAACAGGTGACGCACGCCATAAGCCGCCGATGGCATGACCAGTGGCTTGCTCAGGCAATCCCGCAAGCGCAAGTCGGTTTTTTCTGCCAGCGGATCTTCCGCTCTGAAAAGTGCACAGACCGGTTGGGGGGTGGCCTGAATGACTTCGAATTCAACCATGTGAACTGGTTCAAAAACGAGGGCAAGGTCGCTGTTGAAAGTTGCCAGATCGTGCTCCGCCTGAGCCCGATCTCGGACATTGATGGAAAAGGTCACGCCGGGATGCTGGGCTCTGTAGAGCGCAATCTGTTTTGGCAGGAAATATGGCAATAATGCCTGTGAACACGCAATTGAGACGTGGCCGCGTCGCTCTCCTGTCAAATCCGCTACGTGGGAGCGCACGCGCGCCATGTCGATCATCTGCGCGCGGATGTGTTGTATCAGCAATTCACCGGCTGGATTCAGGCGCATTCCGCGCGGCAGGCGCTCGAAAATTTCCCAACCGAATTCTTGTTCAAAGCTCTGGATGCGGCGATTAAGCGCGGAGGCTGTGATGTTCATATCCTCTGCTGCTTTTCGGATAGAGCCGGCCCGCATAACCGCTTCGATCAGTTCAAATGTTCTTAAGTGTTTCATATCAAAT
>CAZOCA010000090.1:0-185 GCA_964578105.1 uncultured Pararhizobium sp. | reverse complement strand
TCAGCATCATGGGAGCCGATCACCTCTCCGGCAGAACCGGCTCGCATCACCGCCTCGATCAACTCGAATGTTCTTAAGTGTTTCATATCAAATGGCTTTTTTAGAGTGGTGTGTTTTTTGCAACGCTCTTGTGAGTTTATAGCAGTAGAAGTTGACAGTAAATCATTTCACTCTTCACGCAATGC
>CAZOCA010000089.1:3068-8646 GCA_964578105.1 uncultured Pararhizobium sp. | reverse complement strand
TGCAGGGCAAATTGGGCAAGTTCTGCCAGGGCATCTTCTACCACCTGCCCTGCCCGGTCCCGACCCAATGTGGATTGAGCCTGTTTCACCGCATCAGGATCAGCTGTCGCGTAAATCAGTTTTGCCGCGCTGGCCGGTTGAGATTTCAACCAGTTTTTCGCCTTCTCCAACGCGTCACTTTCTAAAGCCAGTTCCAGCGGGTCCAATTTTAAAGAAGGATGGCCGCTGGCAAATCGTGCCACCTGTTTCTGTGTCATTACAGAGCAACTGCCGCTTAGGACCAAGGGTGCGTTTGTCGTGTTTGGCGTTTCCAGAGCAGCGCGGTCATCTTTTTCGGTGCCAGAAAGCGCCCGAACCAGCGGCAACGCAATCGCACTTCCGCCTGTGACAAACTTCATAGACGCTATGGCTGGTCCCAGAATTGAAAGGTCCTCATCATTGATCGCATCCAGAACGATATGTGAAACACCGTCGGCATCAAGCTGCGCCAGTCTGGACTGAACTGCTGCCACGCCGCCAGATAGCGTTTTGCGGTTAATCAGACCAACAGGCTTCGTTACCTGCGGTCTCAGCAGACGCAGCAGATTGGAATCTGTCATTGGCGTCAGAGGGTGAGCGCGCATGGGACTGTCGCTCAACAATTCTTCGCCAACAAACATATGACCCTGAAACACCGTGCGACCGTTTTCCGGGAACGAGGGACAATAGACGGTCTGGTCACAGCCCAATTGCTGCATGATAGCCTCAGCAACAGGACCGATATTGCCTTTTGCCGTGGAATCGAAAGTCGAACAGTATTTCCAGAAGAAAGTCCCTGCGCCTATCGCCTGAAGCCACGCCAAAGCCTTCAACGCCTCGGCAACAGCTTCATCAACCGGTTCAGTTCTGATTTTGAGGGCCACAACCTCACAATCTGCATCAGAAGCTGTTCCCGGTTCTGGAATACCAATGCGCAGCGATACCGACAGACCAGCGCGCGCCATCAGAGCTGCAAGATCTGTTGCACCTGTGAAATCATCGGCGACGGCACCCAATATCACTTTATTTCGGCTCATAATACTATACCTTTTGGCGGCACATGCAGGGCAACAATGCTGTCATCACCAGAGAAGACAGGTTCGTAGATGGATCGGACCATCGGGTCATGGCCGGGAATGATGTGGTCGTCGCTTTCGGCAAGCTTCTTAAGGGTGCGAAACCCGGTCAACATGTCCTCAACATCCACAACAATGGGAAAGGGTTTCTCAAGACGGTAATTCTCGAAATAATGGCTTGCATCTGAGGCCAGAACGACCCAGCCACGGGCGGTTTTGACACGCACGCATTGCAGCCCCCTGCTGTGACCACCAATGAGATGGGTTTCTACGCCGTCCGCAATGCTGGCGCTGCCTGACGAAAACTGGACGCGGCCTGCAAACAATGCCCGCACCATGTCGCAGACATGGTTTCCTGTGAAGGGCGCGCGCAAATGATCATGGCACATGCAAGGACCCGTCGCATATGCCATTTCAATCGCTTGAACATGAAGGTTGGCTTTGGGAAAAGCAGTCAGGCAACCAGCATGGTCATAATGCAAGTGGGTGATGATGACCGTGTCAACGGTATCGGGATCAACACCAAATTGCCGCAGCTTATCTGCCGGATTGATCTGGATTCCCCGGCTTCTAGCCTGCCCCTCCTCTGTATCGTACCCTGTATCCACCACGATGGTCTTTGATCCCTGCCGCAGCACCCACACAAAATAATCCATGGCGTGCGGCAGATCGTGATGTGGGTCTGCCAGAAAGGATTCTGCGCGCGTTCTTGTGTTGCGTTCAGCATATTTCAGCGCAAAAACGTCCCAAATATCACTCACATTAAGCTCCTAAAGATGATTCAAATTGTGATGTGTGATCAGATCAACCAGCATGGTCTTTGCATTTTTCCGATGCTCGCGGTGAAGGTTCCGCGCCGCCTGCCAGTCCCCCGACTGTACAAAACTCACCAATCGTCTGTGATCTTCGTTGGACCGCATGGGCTTTGGGCGCAGCGTCAAAGTAGCCATACGAGCGCGGTGAACTTGCCCCCAGAATGTGGAGACTATTTTTGACAAGCGAGCATTTCCTGCAAGACGCACCAAATCCATGTGAAATGCCTCATCTGCATACGCCCAGGCAATCAGATCATTCGCCTGCAGCGCAGCATCCATAGAACTTACGTGAGACATCAAAAGGGTATGACCCTGCTCGCTAAGCCCATCACGCGCAACCTTTTCGGCGGCGTATGGCTCCAGTTCGGTCAAAAGATCGTAGATGTCCTGCATGTCTTCTATCGAAATTGGCAGGATAGTTATGCCGTGCCTTGGCCTGATGCTCAAAAACCCTTCACTTTCGAGTTGAAGCGTCGCCTCGCGCACCGGCGTGCGGCTCATCCCCAACATCTCGGCAAGTTCCGTTTCAAGATAGGACGCCGAGGGTTTGAGCGCATTGTCCATAATCAGGCCTTTCAGCGTTTGATAGGCCTGTTGCGTCCGTGTGTCGGTCTTTCGTGCAGAGCCTGTCACTAGCTGCTGTCCCCCTCACCCAGCGCCAATCTTACGCCTTCATCTGAAGCTCGGTAAACCAAGGTCTGGATTTCAAGGTTTTTCAGATAGTTTGTGGCTGCGTTTTCAAGTGCTTTTCCGGCCCTCAAATGTTCCACAACATGATGTTGTAGATGGTAGACACAATCGCCGCCAAAGTCCCTGTCCTCAAAGGAATATGCGTGGGTTTGCCAATGATTTTCGCCAAAGCGGCGCAACTCGATCGCGCCATCGCCGGAGAGCCGCAGGCTGGCCTGGCTTCCCTCAATCAGGAATTCACCCATGGTCAGCCGTCTGTTCTGCGCCACATGGTCCAGTGTTCTATTCCCATCGAAACCAATGCGAGCACCATCCGCCATCTGGAATGTAAAAGTGCCGCTGTCTTCGCCAGCAATAACCGGATTTGTCCGAAACAGGTCCGCGCTCACTGCAACTGGCTCTCCAAACAGAAAGCGAAAGACGTCAATCCAGTGGACGCCTGTTTCACGAATCAGAAATTGTTTCATGTCTCTGAAATACGGTTGACGATCCAGATAGGCGTTGTCAGTCGCACCATCGCCCGGCCTCAATCTGAATTGGGCCTGGACGACGCGCCCCAACCGCCCATCTGCCAGGATGTTGCTGATCTCGCGGTACCAGGGTTGAAACCGAAAATTTTCATGAACCACCAATAGTGTCGAGCTGTTGTCACTCGCGGACGCAAGTTCCTGAGCCTGAGACAGGTTTTCACAAAACGGCTTTTGGCAAATTATGACTTGTACCTGCCCCAGCAAAGGACGGATCAAATTGAGGTGAGTGGTTGGCGGCGTTGCAACATCCAGAATATCAAATTCACCGGAAGAGAGCATTTCTTCCACGCTCTCAAATACCTCGATATGTGGCGCGACTTTCAACGCTGCAGATCTTCGCTCTGCACTGGGATCCGCCAAGGCGTTCAAAGACGCTCCGGCCAATCGCTGCCAGGCATTCAGATGGAATTCAGCAAAATAGCCATATCCCAGCATCCCGACGCGCAAAACGGGCACTGCCATGGGTCAAGCCACCTTATCGGAAACGCCGTTTGATGCTGCCAGTCTTTCGATGTTCGCGATCACGGAAGCCGCACACTCGATCGTGTTGGCTGTGCCGCCCAGATCACCGGTGAGATGACGCTGTGCAACGACATTTTCACCAACGGCGTCGTCAACAATGCGCGCCGCCTTTGCCAAATCCTGATCATCATGTTCTACGGCCAACCATTCCAGCATCATCGCTGCGGACAGAATCATTGCCAGTGGATTTGCGATACCCTTGCCCGCAATATCGGGCGCGCTACCGTGACACGGCTGGAAAACAGCAGCCTCATCTCCAATATCAGCAGACGGCGCCAGTCCAAGTGTGCCCATAATTCCGGCACCCAGATCGGACAAAATGTCACCAAACATGTTTTCAGTGACCAGAACGTCGAATTCCCACGGCTTTTGAACCATCCACATGGCCAAAGCATCGACATAGGCCGTATCGGCCTCGATTTCGGGGAATGCCTTTGCGCGTTCCATGAAAATTGAGCGGAAGAACCAGAAGGCACGAAACACATTGGCCTTGTCGACACATGTCACACGTGCCGTGCGATCAAACTTGATTGCACGCTGCTGTGCCAACCGAAAGGCAAAATCAAACAGCTTTTCACTCACTGGACGCGTAATGCGCAGTGTTTCCGTTGCTTCCTGATCGCCGTGAATCTGTCCTTCATGCATGTGGGCGAACAGACCTTCAGTGGATTCGCGGATAAGAACAAAGTCAATCTGGTCTGCACGTGGATCAGCAAGCGGTGTGGACTGCCCCGGATAAACCCGTACGGGTCTGACACCAGCATACAGGTCCAACTCAAAGCGCAGATCAATCTGCGGTGTGATCTCGGTACCATCCGGCTTTCGAATAGATGGCAGACCCATTGCAGACAATAAGACGGCATCAGCGGCCCGCGCTGCCTCTATGGAGGCTTTGGGCAACGATTCGCCCGTATCCCGGAAATGCCCTGCCCCTGCCGGCACATGTTTGAATTCAAAGGAGAATGAACCGAAGAGACCTGCGACACGACGTAGCAAGTCCAGCGTTGGTGCCATAATCTCAGGACCAATCCCGTCTCCATCGAAAACCGTGATTGCATAGACCTTCGGCATTTGACCCAATTCACTCTCCAATATATTTGATCCCCATTTGCATTCCAGGCCCTGTGAAACTGGCATGGATACTTTCGTAATGAGGCCTCGCATCGCAATCTAACAGCGATTTGCACTTCACTTGCACTCGGGTATTGACGTTGCTATGATTTAATGCATACATTAATTAATGCGTTGATGCAAGCAGGCTACAAACGTAAAATCAACGCAGCGCCAATTGAGTGTCGGAGGAGGATTTCGGCTTATACATTGTACGAATAGACGTTACGTCTATTGCATAATATGAATAATTCAGCAGATAAGTGAAAACTCTGGTATCAAAACTCAACACATATCAGCGTCGTTTGAGACGCGGTGTTAACCGAACAACACAACAGTCTGGGAGGACTATATGAAAAAGTTCACGAAAATCGCACTGGCGACTGTCAGCGCAATCGGCCTGATGGCTGCACCCGCTATGGCGGAAAAAATACGCATGAAAGTCGCGTCATCTTATCCATCTTCACAACCTTTGATTGGTTCTGCTGGGGTAGAGCTCACTATATCGGTAAGAGCCATTTCCGGTGGCGATATTGAAATGCGTTTCTTTGAGCCAGGTGCCCTTGTGCCAGCGTTTGAAGTTCTAGACGCTGTTGGCAATGGTACTGCTGATGCAGCTTGGTCAAACCCAGGCTATCACACGTCCAAGGACATCGCATTTGCCATGTTCTCAGCCATCCCTTTTGGACCAGGTGCCGGCGAATATGGCGCATGGATGTTCTATGGCGGCGGCCAGGAACTGATGAATGAAAAACTCTACAACACATTCAATGTGCATTCTGAAATCTGTGGTGATTCAACACCAGAAACATCCGCA
>CAZOCA010000089.1:0-3058 GCA_964578105.1 uncultured Pararhizobium sp. | reverse complement strand
TTTCTTTGGTCTTGGTGCACGGGTCATGCAGAAGCTCGGTGTTGACACCCAGTTGCTGCCAGGCGGCGAGATTTACCCTGCGCTTGAGCGTGGTACGATTGATGCAACAGAGTATTCCATGCCTGTTGTGGATGAAGCAGCCGGTTTCTATCAGCTTGCCAAATTCAACTATTTCCCTGGCTGGCATCAGCAATCCACATTGCAGGATCTCTTGATCAATCTTGATACCTGGAATGGCATGACAGATGCGCAGCGTCTGACAATCCGGACAGCTTGTCGTGCGACATACACCAACATGCTGACTGAGGGCGAAGCCATCAATGGTGCTGCTCTTACGCGTCTGCGTGATGAAAAAGGTGTCAACATTCGTAATTGGAATGCCGAGCAATTGGCAGTTTACGAAGAAAACTGGGGCATTGTTGTTGAAGAGCTGAAAGCTGAGTCTGAAATCTTCACTGAAGCATGGGCTGCTTTGCAAGAATTTCAGGCCGGGTACAATGTCTGGAAAGAGAACGCGTATCTGAAATAAGATTCGCATAAAACGCATAAAAGACCGCGCCAGAAATGGCGCGGTTTCTTTGCTTCTGTTAGGGTTCCAACTTAATTTGGATATCCATTTTCAGTCGCCATTCTAATTTGGCAGCCCATTCTTCCGATCGGCAAATCATATGAACAAAACAGCCCTTTCTCCCATCTACAATACCTTGGACTGGGTGTTGGCATGGGCAGCGCGCTTCGGCGCTGTTGCAATGGTCGCTCTGATCGCAATTACCATGTACGACGTGATGACCCGCTATTTCAGTATCCCCAAATTTGCCGGGCTGAATTCCACCATGGTTCAGGAATCAGAATACTGGGCACATGGCATTCTGTTTGCTTTGGTAATGGGTTACGGGCTGACGAAGCAGGTTCATGTTCGGATCGACCTTTTGCGGGATATCATGCCGCGGAAAGTCCAGTATGCCATGGAGATTTTCGGAATACTCATCTTCCTGGTTCCCTTTGCCTATATCGGAACGATTTACTGCTACACCTATGCTGTAAAATCCTTTGTAGATGGGGAGGTTTCGCCCTCTACAGTCGGGCTGACGAATATCTGGCTCCTCAAATCAACACTGGTAATGATGTTCGGCCTTTTGCTGTTGGCAGGTGTTTCGCAGTTTCTTAAGGCGGTTGATGGGCTGCTCGGTAATTTAAGCGCCGAGAACGAAGCGCGCGTTTTGGGAGGTGGTCACTGATGACCCTTGCTGAAGCACTTCCGCTGCTGATGTTTGCAGCTCTTGCCGTTTTCCTGTTTTCAGGCTTTCCTGTTGCCTTTGTTCTGGGTGGTGTTGGCCTGAGCTTTGCCTTTATTGCCATTCAGGTTGATCCATGGCTGTTTGACTGGCCACAATTTAACGCCATCCCTGCCCGAGTTTATGGCAGTATTTCAACGAATTTGATCCTGACCGCCATTCCCATGTTCATCTTTATGGGGACCATGCTGGAAAAATCCGGCATTGCGCGCGATCTTTTGAATTGCCTGCAAGTCATTTTGCGCCGTGTGCCGGGCGGTCTTGCGCTGTCTGTGGTGATTATGGGCACCATTCTGGCGGCGACTACCGGCATTATCGGTGCATCGGTTATCATGATGTCATTACTGGCCCTGCCGGTCATGATGGAGCGAAACTACTCACCTGCGCTTGCATCTGGAACAGTTGCGGCATCCGGTACGCTCGGCATTCTGATACCGCCTTCCATCATGCTTGTGATCATGGCCGATTTGCTCAGTAAATCTGTAGGCAATCTGTTTGTCGCTGCGATCATCCCCGGCTTCATGCTGGCCTGCTTCTATCTGATTTACATCGTTATCCGCTGCTCCATTAATCCGACCCTTGCGCCAAAGCCACAGGGCAATATCGGCCCTGAAACCATGACCGGATATATCGGTATGATCATCCGGTCATTTGTCCCGCCTGTTATTCTGATCATTATGGTTCTGGGCTCCATTCTTGGCGGCTTTGCCACTCCGACTGAGGCCGCATCTGTCGGTGCCTTCGGCGCAATACTTCTGGCCATTTTCAACCTGATCCTGCTGCCAGCGCTCAAAATTCCGGATATGGAGTTTGAAGGACAAGCACAGCTGGAAGACGACAATTTCAAGGAAGGCGAAGGCCTTTTGGGTCGGTTCTGGCGCATCTTCAAAGATGTTGTCATGCGCTCAGCTCTGACCAATGCAATGATCTTTGGTATTTTCATTGGTGCGACCCTGTTTTCCTATGTCTTCCGTCAGATTGGCGGCGAGGAAGTTGTCATCCATATTTTTGACAGTTGGGGACTGGGATCTTGGGGCATCCTGTTTGCACTGATGGTGCTCGTATTCAAACTGGGATTCATTTTCGACAGGATTGAAATCACCCTTATTGTGCTGCCGGTTTTTGCACCTATCATCGCAAATCTCGACTTTGGCGACCATGTGGCTGCAATCGATACCGTTTACTGGTTTGCCATCCTCATGGCGATCAATCTGCAGACATCGTTCCTGACACCGCCATTCGGCTTTGCATTGTTCTATCTGAAAGCGGTTGCGCCTCCGGAGATCAAGATTCAGCATATCTATGCCGGGATTATTCCCTTTGTGATGCTGCAATTGACCGGACTGTCTTTGGTCATGCTGTTTCCTGAGCTGGCCCTTTGGCTGCCAAGGCTTCTCCTCGATTAATGAAGGTCCTGCCCGATGTTCGTCGTGACAGTGAAATGGAAAGCAAAGCCGGATCTCGCTTCGGCTTTTGCTGAGCGTCTGGTCGTGCAAGCGCAAAATTCTCTGGCAAATGAGCCAAATTGTCTTCAGTTTGATGTGGCGGCGGATCCAGATGATCCGACATGCTACTTCCTCTATGAAGTCTATCGCGCTTCATCGGATTTTGATGCCCATCTTGCCTCGAATCACTTCCTGAAATTTGCCGCTGAAACAGAAGCAATGGCGGATGAAAAAACCGTCAAACTGTATCACCGTGTTGCCCCTGAAACATGACCAACTTCCTCAGTATTCTGGAACTTACACTGCCGTTTTTTGCCG
>CAZOCA010000088.1:0-8692 GCA_964578105.1 uncultured Pararhizobium sp. | reverse complement strand
CTGTCCAGTGGCCATCATTCCGGCTGGGTTTTGACCGGCGAAAAATCCCGCCGGTTCAAAATTCGTCGGCGCGGTGATTTCGACATCACGGATGCAGAGTTTTTACCCAATGGTGATTTGCTGATTCTGGAGCGTCGATTCTCACTCAGCCTTGGCAGCGCTGTGCGCATTCGCCGTATTTCTGCCGCTGACTTCACACCCGAACGGCTGGCCACAGGCATCATACTTGACGGTCTTGATCTCATGACCGCCGATCTCACACATCAAATCGACAATATGGAAGGCATGGCCGTGCGCGTCGCTCCCGACGGCACACCCATCATTCTTTTGATTTCAGATGATAATCTGAATTTCTTCCAGCGCACGCTGTTGCTGGAATTCGCTCTGCGTCCCGAAGAATTCGGCGTTATACCGCTGCCTCGTCCGGCTGTGGCGAACCTGCCTCGCGGATAAATCCGATCAGCAGGCGATAGGGCAGCAGCAGTAATGCGACTGCAAGAACCTTCACCGCCAGATCACCCAATGCCCAGGACATCCAACGCGGCGCTTCCACACCAAACGCAAACAAGGGTGCTGCCTCAATGGCGAAATCATCATTGGCGCCGAGCACCACCAGGCTTGCAGCAAAAGCCAGCGTGAAAAACAGAGCTGTGTCCAGAACAGACGCTGAAATCGAAGAAATCACCGGTGCTTTCCACCAGGTCTTGCTGTGACGCAGGCGGTTGAACAGCGACACGTCGAGCAATTGTGCAATCAGGAATGCTGTTCCTGATGCAATCGCAATCCGCGGCGTGGCCAGCCAGAGCGACAGGATAACGGCCAGTGCAAAACCGGCAAGCACCACAATACGTGCCCTGTTTGGCCCATAACGGCGATTGGTAATATCGGTCACCAGAAACGCAATTGGATAGGTAAAGGCACCCCAGGTGAACAAATCCGCCATGTTGAACCCAGCCACCACAAAACCAACCGGAAACTGCACCAGATAGTTTGAGGCAAGAACAACACAAACCATCGCAACAATGGCCAAGGGAAGTTTGGAAGACATGATTGATGATGCGGACATGGCAGTGCTCTCACTAAATAGACAACAACAGAAAACGCGCTGCATCAGAAGATGAAGCGCGTCTGTCAAACTAACAATAATCCCAAATGGAATTATCTAACCGAATTAAGCGGCAGCAAGCTGTTTCTTGGCGACCAGTTTCTTGACCCGCAGAGCCTCGGATGACAATTCTTCATCCTTTGCTTTGGCCAGAAACGCATCCAGACCGCCACGGTGTTCGACCGTGCGCAGTGCAGCTGCTGAAACGCGCAATTTGATCTGTTGGCCAAGCGTTTCACTTGTCAAAGACACATCGCACAGATTCGGCAAAAAGCGCCGGCGCGAACGATTCTTCGCGTGGCTTACATTATTTCCTGTCAGGACCGCTTTACCGGTCAATTCGCAGCGTCGTGCCATGGCACAAACCTTTCGAAACATTTTAAACGACGATCCACCCTATATCGTCAAATCCGGTTCGAATGAAACCGACGCGGGCAAAGGTTCATTGGAAACCACCAATGTGGAGCCTGACGTAAGGCCCCTGCACCGTATACCCGAACGCGTAGGGAGGTAATTCGCAGCGGTCATAAGGCAGAATGCAGCCACGCGTCAAGGTTTTCCTTGGGAAGGGATCGATTCTCTTGCGCTTTGTGAGGACACGCAATGACATGGAAAACCAATAGCTGCGCTTTTACAGATTTTGTGTGTGCCGAGCCACTCGAAAAACAGACGACGATGTTCCGTTCCATTTTGAAACGATTTCGTTAACACATCCGGGCTTGAGCATGCCCCAATCCGCAGCGCGCCCTCAATGCCCCTCTAGATGAGGCAAGGCAGAAACATGAACACCCACTATGTAGTGGGAACAAAAAAGCAACCGATTGGTGTCAGTGATTCGTCGCCAATCTGTTCTCGATCCGATCTAATTCTTAACAAACGCCGGAACCATATGACTCCAGGCGGATTGCAGACTGGGTCTTATGTTCCATTTTGAAACAGATTCCTAAACAGAAGGCAGCCCAAACCAATTTAAACGAGGCCTCCATACAAGGCACTTGTGGCCCGTCCGGCCCCAAACCACAATTTGTTGTGGTGAACAAAGGATGAACACTATAGAATCAGCGATTCGGGCACGGTTTGTTCCGCTATGGTTCCTTTTCTTAATGGACAGCCGACAAATGTCTGGTGGGCCAGCGATTCACAGGCATCAGCCAATCAAATCGTACCAGCAGCCTGCATCAATTCGCCGTACTTCAAGACTCTGACTAGCAAACGTGCCTTGTGAGTGCTATCAACCCGCGCGATACTGCAGATTAATGCAGCTTCGACCTTACAATCCGGCTGAACGCGCAGAGCTTGCTTTAAAGAATTGTGCGTTTGTCCCGCATGAAAGAAAGTGGCACCTCCTTGGCCCTGTTTGATGCCCTCCCCGGCGGTACCACTCAAAATGGTTCCCAACTGAACGCTTCGTTACAGCCAGAAGCACCTACGCGTCTGAAAAACCGAAATGTAACGGCGGTCCTTGGTCCCACCAATACCGGGAAAACCTATCTGGCCATCGAGCGTATGCTGGGCCATGAGAGCGGCATTATCGGGCTGCCCCTGCGCCTGCTTGCCCGCGAGGTTTATACCAAGCTGGTCATGCGCGCTGGCGAAGAAAATGTTGCACTGGTCACTGGCGAAGAAAAAATCATGCCCAAAGCGGCACGGTATTTTGTCTGTACCGTCGAAGCGCTGCCCAATTACACCCAATGCGCCTTCGCTGCCATCGACGAGATTCAATTGGCGTCGGACCTGGATCGGGGCCACATCTTTACCGACCGGTTGCTCAATCTGCGCGGCACCCAGGAAACCCTGCTGCTGGGCGCTGAAACCATGCGCCCCATTATCGAAAAACTTCTACCGGGCGTGAATGTCGTTACCCGGCCGCGCATGTCGGTGCTGGCCTATACCGGGTCGAAAAAGCTGACACGACTGCCGACCCGCTCCGCCATTGTCACATTTTCTGCCAATGAAGTTTATGCCATCGCCGAACTGATCCGCCGCCAGCGTGGCGGCGCGGCGGTCGTTCTTGGTTCGCTCAGCCCACGCACACGCAACAAGCAGGTTGAGCTTTATCAAAACGGTGATGTGGATTTTCTCATTGCCACGGATGCCATTGGCATGGGGCTCAATCTGGATGTCGACCATGTCGCCTTTGCCGCTGACAGCAAATATGACGGGTTTCAGTTCCGCAAGTTGAATGCGGCTGAAATTGGCCAGATTGCCGGGCGGGCCGGGCGTCACCTGCGCGACGGAACCTTTGGCGTCTCTCATGCTGTCCAGCCCCTGGACGAAGAAATGGTGAGAGCGATTGAAAACCACCGCTTTCAGCCCGTAAAAATCCTGCAATGGCGCAACCGCAAACTGGATTTTTCAACCATTGACGATTTGCGCAGAAGTCTTGAGGTCACCCCGGATATGCCGGGCCTGACCCGCGCACCGCCATCGGATGACTGGGAGGCTTTGGACCGTTTATCACGCGATCCCGAGATTACCGATCTGGTGACGAGTTCGGACCGGGTTGAGCTGTTATGGAATGCCTGTCGCATTCCCGATTTTCAGAACGTCTCACCGGCCCAGCATTCAGATCTGGTCAATCATATTTTCCGTTTTATCGCCAAGGATGGCAAAATAGACGAAAACTGGTTTGGCAAACAGGTAGAACGAGCAGATAAACCCGTCGGTGATATTGACACTCTGGCCGGTCGGATTGCAGAAATTCGTACCTGGACCTTTGTAGCCAACAGGGCCGACTGGCTGGAAGATGCCTGGACCTGGCAGGAAGCAACCCGCGCTGTTGAAGACCGTCTGTCAGACGCCCTTCATGATCAGTTGACCCAACGATTTGTCGACCGCCGCACAAGTGTGCTGATGCGGCAATTGAAAGAGAAGACTATGCTTGATGCAGAGATTACAGCAACCGGAGATGTACTGGTTGAAGGCCACCATGTTGGCCAATTATCCGGCTTCCGTTTCCAGCCTGATCCATCAGCCGAAGGTGTTGATGCAAAGGCGGTTCGTGCAGCAGCGGACAAGACACTGGCAGACGCAATTGCCAAGAAGGCAAGCAAGGCTTCAATAAGTCCGAACGAGGATTTCACGCTGGCCGCCGACGGATCTATCCGTTGGCGCGGCGAGGTGATCGCCCGCGCACTGGCCGCTGAACAGATGCTGCAGCCCCGCACATTGCTGCTGGCAGATGAACAATTGAATGGCGCACCCCGTGACCAGATCCAGGCGCGGCTTGATCTGTGGCTGGATACGCACATCAAGACATTGCTGAAACCGCTGTTTGATTTGAAAGAGGCTGAAAACCTGTCAGGCATTGCACGCGGCATGGCCTTTCGTCTGTCGGAAAACAATGGTGTCATGCCACGTGCCGATATTGCAGATGACGTAAAGGCGCTGGATCAGGAAACCCGTGCCGGCCTGCGGCAACTGGGTGTGCGGTTTGGTGCGTTCCATATTTTCGTTCCGCAATTGCTGAAGCCCGCTCCCAGCAAATTGCTGGTGGATCTGTTTGCGCTTCACAAAAGTGAAGCGGAGCTGCCGGGCCGGGAAGAAATTCCTGCCATGTCTGCGGCCGGACGCACATCGGTTCCCGTCGATCCCGCCTTTCAGGCAGAAATCTATCAGATGGTCGGCTTCAAGATATGCGGCAAGCGTGCCGTACGGATCGATATTCTGGAACGACTTGCAGATCTCATCCGGCCATTAATGGCGTGGAAACCGGGTGGTGAGAGCGTGAAGCCGCAAGGCGCCGTCGATGGACCCGGTTTTACCATTACTGTTGATATGACATCCCTGTTGGGCTGTGCCGGTGAAGACTTCAATGAGGTGCTGAAATCTCTTGGCTATCGCATGGAGCGCAAGCCGGTCGAAAAAACGGTTGAACCAAAGCCTACCGAAGAGGCTGCACAAGAAGCTGCACCGGAAGAAACGGCATCGGATGCTGATTCGGAAAGCCCCGCAGTAGAGACTGAAACAGCCCCAGCAGACCCAGCAGAGCCAACTTCGGTTGAGCCGGCTCCAATTGAACCAGACTCCGTTGAATCGGCTCCTGCAGATCCACCAACAGAGGATCCAGCACCGGTCGAAGACGTTGCGCAAGCGGAGACACCCTCTACGCAAGAGCTTGCAGTTGCAGACGCAACTCCGGAGACGAGTGTTGAAGCTGCCCAGGAAGCGTCTCCCGAAGAGACCGTCGCAGAAGAAGAAGCCTTTATTGAAGTCTGGCGGCCAAAGCCACGCTTTCACAATGACCGGGCTGGCGGCAGACGCGATAACAAACGCAACCAGAATCAGAAGCCTGGTAACAATAAGGGCGAGAAGCAGAGCAAGGGCAAACGTCCGCCTGGCAAACGCGATCAGGATCGCAATGCCAAAAGCAAGGGCGCACAGGGCAACCGGCCACCAAGGCCGGAAAAGAAAATTGACCCTGATTCCCCATTTGCAGCACTGGCGGCCCTGAAACAGGATCTGATCAAAAAGAATTAGGGTGCGATCTTTATGGGGGATGATGCCCGTCAGCGGCTCGATAAATGGCTCTGGTACACCCGGACCGTCAAAACCCGCAGCCTTGCACAGAAACTGGTGAAGGGTGGAAAGGTCCGCGTCAATAATGAGCGTGTTTCCTCACCCAGCCACGCGCTGAAAACGGATGATGTGTTGACGGTCACTTTGGCGCGGCAGGTCAAAGTCCTGAAATTTGTCGATGCTGGCGCGCGGCGCGGACCGGCAGTGGAAGCCGTTACGCTCTATGAGGATTTGACGCCGCCACCCGTTCCACTGACAACAGAGGAACGCGCGACAAAGGGGCGGGCACCGGCCCCCGAAAAACGACCCGATAAGCGCGCCCGTCGCGATCTGATCCGCCTGAAAGGAACAGATGACTAAATTCCGGCCATTAGCCGCATTGCTTTTGCTTGAGCTTTGCTGGAAAACCGGATAGCAAAATTGGAAATTCAGAATGCCCGCCTCAGGAGCCGACACTTGACCTACATCGTCAACGACAATTGCATTAAGTGCAAATACATGGATTGTGTTGAAGTCTGTCCCGTAGACTGTTTCTACGAGGGTGAAAACATGCTCGTGATTCATCCCGACGAATGTATTGACTGCGGAGTTTGCGAGCCTGAATGCCCGGCAGAGGCCATCAAACCGGACACAGAGCCCGGCCTGGAAAAGTGGCTGCGGATCAACACGGAATACGCTGACAAATGGCCAAATATTACAATCAAACGTGAATCGCCCGAAGACGCCAAGAAATTTGATGGCGAAGAAGGCAAGTTTGAAAAGTATTTCTCCGAAGCGCCCGGCGAAGGCGACTGATCCATCTTTTTCGCATGTGCGAAATAATTGACTGCTGACCGATCGCGTTGCGAGAAATCGGCGGTGAATATGTCAGCAATATTTACCCTTATTTTGTGCAGTGCCAGAAATCGTTGATTTTTCCGGTTTTTTTTGCTATATAAAGATTGACATCAAATTTTATCGGGTAGGTCTCAGGTCGATTTTCGAATCTTCCGACGGCAAAGTGTCTCAGGATGCTTTCCATTGGGCAGATTTTTGATCAGCTTGGAATGCACGATTTGAGTTTGAAACCAGCCTTGCGCCTGTCAATCATGCGAGAGGGTCCACAACGGATCATCTCTTGAAGAATGACTGGATGTAAAGTTGGTCTTAATCGCGGTCACGCGGGTTTTAGGGACCTTTCGATATTATGATTTGGTTGACGGAAAATTACAAAAAGTCTGACAGTGCAATCATCGGGAGTGATGATGTCATTTGTGCAGATACCGTGAACAAGACGAACATCGGAACACCGTCAATCCTCAAACGAACCATCTAACAAGCAGGCATAGCACCAGAAGATAAGGCAGAGTTTCATCTGTCTTTTTGCAGTGTGCATAAAACCGTCCGGTCTGGCGGAACTGATCAGTGACCGGACAGAGGAGTAGAAAGCGTATGGCAGTCAAGAAAACAACACAGCGTCACGGCTTCAAAGTAAGCGAGTACATTGTCTATCCGGCCCATGGTGTCGGCCAGATTACCGCTATCGAGAAGCAGGAAATCGCTGGCATGGAACTGGAACTCATTGTTATTGATTTTCTCAATGACAAGATGACCTTGCGTGTTCCCGTTGCGAAAATCGACAGTGTCGGCATGCGTAAATTGGCAGACGAAGCGACCGTCGCCAAAGCATTGAAGACCGTTGAAGGCCGCGCCCGCATCAAGCGGACCATGTGGAGCCGTCGCGCACAGGAATATGAAGCAAAAATCAATTCAGGCGATCTGATTTCAATTTCCGAAGTTGTGCGTGACCTGTTCCGGTCCGAAAATCAGCCGGAGCAGTCCTATAGTGAGCGTCAATTGTACGAAGCAGCTTTGGAACGCATGTCCCGCGAGTTGTCTGCGGTGAACAAGCAGACTGAAACCGAGTCCGTCCGTCTCATTGAATCGCATCTGGCAAAAAGCCCACGCCGTGGACCAAAAACCACGGAAGAAGATGCTGCCGAAGAAACAACAACGGCGGAACCAAGCGCAGTGGCTGCTGCATAGGCTACACGCTTCGGGGCTGCTATTCTTAGGCACGCCCAGCAAAACAAATTGAACCGGGGCTGTTATCCAGTTCCGGTTTTTTTGTGCCCTTTTTCGCGTGCCCAATTGACTCATACGTGATCCAGTTTTGAATTTAATGCGTAATTAAGACAAAGAACCGGTAGTGGAGTGTCTTATGAGCGACGATCATTCAGCACGCAGAAAGTTCGTGCGAAGCGCCATGAAAGCGCCGTATCTGGAACGGGATGAAGAACACCAATTGGCGGTTCGCTGGAAAGAAGCGGGCGACCAGGAGGCTTTGCACAAACTCACATCCGCCCACATGCGGCTTGTTATCTCCGTCGCCGGTAAGTTTCGCTATTTTGGTCTGTCAATGAGCGATCTCATCCAGGAAGGCCATGTCGGGTTGCTGGAAGCGGCTGCTCGGTTTGACCCGGCACGCGAAGTACGTTTTTCAACATATGCAACATGGTGGATCAGAGCGTCCATACAGGATCATATCCTGCGCAACTGGTCTATTGTGCGGGGCGGAACCAGCTCTGCTCAAAAATCCCTGTTTTTCAATCTGCGGCGGCTGCGCGCAAAACTCACACAGGCCAATGGTGGCGTTCCCACCCATGAGACTTTCACTGAGATTGCCAGCGCTATTGGCGTGTCGGTGAAAGATGTCGCCAATATGAATTCCCGCCTGTCCGGGCCGGATATGTCGTTGAACGCACCGCTCACTGAAAGCGATGGCGAAAGCGCTGATCGTCAGGATTTTCTGGTCGATGAAACGCCAAATCAGGGCGTAACTGTACCGGAGGCCATGGACCGGGAACGCCGCTCCTCATGGCTGAAATCCGCCATGACCGTATTGTCAGAGCGTGAATTGCGTATCGTCCGCGAGCGCCGTCTCAGCGAAGAGGGCGCAACGCTTGAATCACTTGGAAATTCACTTGGTATTTCCAAGGAACGCGTCCGTCAGATCGAGTGTCGCGCTCTGGAAAAGCTGAAAACCGCTCTGGTTGAAAGCCAGCCCCACGACGCTGCCTTTATCTGATC
>CAZOCA010000087.1:0-8724 GCA_964578105.1 uncultured Pararhizobium sp. | reverse complement strand
CGCAGCGCTTGCAAGCACCGCATAAGCGTAAAACCAAAGCCCGAGCTGCGTCGTTGCCGTTGCAAACCCGCTTGTCTTTGCAGCAAAGATAACGATGGCAACCAGCAGGACATCCATCATCGACCAACGGCCAACCATGGAAATATGCCGAAATGCCGTGGATGCCTGTCCATTTTGCGAGTAGCGACCGATGGCTTCAAGAAACAACACAAACAGTTTTGCGATAGGGAAAATCAGAGAGAAGGCTCCCACCACAAGCGACAGGAACACATCACCATTTTGCCAAAGCCCTGCTACGATTTGCAGTAGAGATGGTGTTTCGGTGAAAAAATAGAGTTTTTCCAGCACCAGAAGTGGCAACAGGATGCCCGCTGTAAAAGACAGCGCTCCCGACATCAGAAAAAAGGCAAGCAACCAAACAAACATCGGTTGCAAATGCGCCTTTCCGGCACAAGATTCAAGTGTTTTCGCACGCATCCTGGCCCCGCCTTAAGGAACAACTATCCTGGCGGGTCAGAATTTCAGCGATGCGATAATCAGCCGTTGCGGTGCCGTTGATTGGCAATCTCGTCCATATCTTCCTGTTCAGCCCAATCGGCTTCCAGTTTGGACTTGGCCATATCCCGCTCTGCCAGCAATTCAACCTTCTTCAGATCTTCAACCGCTTCAGAGAGGGCATCGTGAGCAACTGTGCGTTGCTTGTCGAGATCCTCAATCGAAGTCATTAGGTTTTCGCGGCGCTGGGCAGCTGCTTTGGCAAATGTCGAATAGGCGTAATGGCCTATATCTTCAATTCCGGTGCGCTTTTGTTCTGAAATAATTTGCGCATCCAGCTCATCTGCCATGACCTGAAAGTCAGCAACCATGCTCTCAATCTGAGTCAGTTGCCGACGCTTCTCGTCTACCTGAAATCGCTTTAACTTAATCAAGCTTTCCCGAGACTTCATACTCAATACCCCTTAAAAGTCTCACGACACATTACACGGTCGCGCTTTCTTCTGCCGTACCTGCTCCGGCTGCACCCAACTCAGCAGCACTAACCGGCGCGTGGGATAAAATCTCCCGCAGCACAGCAAAACTCTCGTCAATAGAACTGGCATCATGCTGGCTTTGACTTAAGAATTTCTCAATTTGAGGTATAATTTTGAGAGCTTCGTCGGTTAATGCGTCACTGCCTGTCCGATAAGCCCCCAATCGGATCAGTTCCTCCATATCGCGGTAGCGTGCCATAAGACGCCGAGCCTGACCCACCAACTCCTGATTTTCAGGGCTGAGCGCATCAGTGAATGTGCGGGAAACCGAGGACAGTACATCTATGGCCGGGAAACGCCCACGCTCGGCAATATCGCGGGACAGCACAACATGGCCGTCCAGAATACCCCGCACCGTGTCAGATACGGGTTCATTGGTATTATCGCCTTCGACAAGCACCGCGAAGAGGCCGGTAATATTGCCCTGCCCCTGCTTTCCAGGGCCTGCACGTTCCAGCAGACGCGGCAATTCACTGAAGACGCTGGGCGGATATCCTTTCGTCGTGGGAGGCTCACCAGCCGACAGGCCGATCTCCCGCTGGGCTTGGGCAAAACGCGTCAGATTATCCATCAGACACAAGACCTCACGCCCCCTTGCACTGAAATATTGTGCCAGAGCCAGTGTAGTGTGTGCTGCCTGACGCCGCATAAGGGCAGGTGCATCAGATGTTGCAACCACCAGAACAGAGTTCTTCAGCCCTTCACTGCCAAGCGTCTTCACCAGAAAGTCCTGAACTTCGCGGCCACGTTCACCAATAAGGCCAATCACAGCCACATCTGCACTGCCGTTTCTGGCCAGCATGGACATCAACATGGACTACCCAACGCCGGAGCCTGCGAAAATTCCCATACGTTGACCGGCACAACACGGTAGAAAGGTATTGAAAGCACGTATTCCCAAATCCAGCGGCACTTCCACGAGATTGCGCTCATGAGGCGGTGGCGGTGGCTCCGAAAGGCTTTGTGCAATAGCGCCTGTCTGCAGGGGGCCCTTGCCGTCTATCGGGTTTCCCAAACCATCCAGAACGCGGCCAATCCAGGCATCACATGGATGAAGAACCGGCTCGGACTCCAGAAACTCTGCTACATCCCCAGGTTTAATGCCGGTCAACGGCCCATAAGCGAGGCAAATAGCAAATCTGTCGCGGAATCCAACCACTTCGCAAATCAATTTCTGCTGTTTCGGCCCTTTGAGGGCAATCGAAAGTTGCGCACCGATTGCAAGATGGCCAATGGGTCCGGACACTTCGACAACCAGACCGCGAATAGCCGCAACCCGACCATAAGCGCGGATCATTTTCAGTTTTGACGTCTGTTGAATTAACGATTTCAAGCCAGTGCAATTCCAATTTGTTGCAAATTGCAAGAAGACGAAATGAAAAGTGCCTTAACAAACAATTTCGAAAAAACGCTGTTGGTAACGAATCATTTACGAAAAAGCTTAACAATAGGGCCAATCAAATCATTTGCCGGGGCAATTGACCAGAGCGTTTTTCACAACGACGTTTTTGGCAGAAGTCTTGGGGAAACGCGGACAAAATGGATTCAATTGAATCTCTTAAACAGGTTTCTTAAAGTAATTTATTAATTAATTTAGTGTCAAAAAAACGTTAAAAATCAATATAGTTAGAGTTTATTTGATAAGTTTTTCGGAACGGGGTTGCGTCAGAGAATCAGATTCTGTTAACCATTGTAAATTAGTATGATGATTAACAGTCGAGCAGCGGTCGGATCCAACGTAACAGGCCATAGCCGTGCGTTAACAGGTCAGGTGCTGACGATGTGGAACAAGTGGAAACATTTGTTCGAGCGATACGTCCAGAAGGGCAATTTGGCTTAGGAAGAGAAACGATACATTGAACGGCAAACGGCAACAACAGCGGTTCAATGTTCCTAGAAGGGAAAAACGATGCGGGTTCTGTTAATTGAAGACGATAGCTCTACGGCTCAAAGCATCGAGTTGATGCTGAAGTCAGAAAGCTTCAATGTGTATACAACCGATCTTGGGGAAGAAGGCATCGACCTTGGTAAGCTATATGATTACGATCTAATCATGCTCGATCTGAACCTTCCCGATATGAGCGGCTATGAAGTGCTTCGAACACTCCGCGTCTCAAAAGTCAAAACACCCATCCTGATCCTGTCCGGCCTCGCGGGCATTGAAGACAAGGTACGTGGCCTCGGCTTTGGTGCCGATGATTACATGACCAAACCCTTCCACAAGGATGAATTGGTCGCACGCATCCACGCTATTATCCGCCGCTCCAAAGGCCACGCACAATCGGTTATCACGACTGGCGAATTGAAGGTCAATCTGGACACCAAAACAGTAGAAGCTGGCGGACAACGCGTCCACTTGACCGGCAAAGAATATCAGATGCTTGAACTGCTTTCGCTGCGCAAGGGAACAACCCTGACCAAGGAAATGTTCCTCAATCACCTGTATGGCGGCATGGACGAGCCAGAACTGAAAATCATCGATGTCTTTATCTGTAAATTGCGCAAGAAACTGTCGGTAGCCACCGGCGGCGCCAACTACATCGAAACCGTTTGGGGGCGCGGCTATGTGCTGCGCGAACCAGATGTTGAAGAATTGCGCGAAAGCGCCTGATTTTCAAAATCTGATACAACAAGTCAAACTGAAAAGCCCCCTTCATTGGGGGTTTTTGCTTTTATGCTCTGAAACCGACTAATCATGAGCAACGGCTCGAATGTCACGCGACCAGTTTCAGGCGACCAGTTTCAAGCGGCAACCTTTAGCCGGTAAGTAATTTGGTTGAGACAGGACCGCAAAGCACTGCGGTCGAACTTTGCAAGACAATGATCAAACCCTGCCTCCACTGCTCTGTCTTTTGATAATGACGATGCAAGTGATGACACAGCGACCAATGGAATATTCGTCCAGTCCGGGTTTTCCTTCACCCTATTGGCAAGCAGGAAGCCGCTTTTATCCGGCGCATCCAGGTCGCAGACGATCGCAAGGAATGGCGCGCCAGCCTGTAAAGTCTCCAAGGCCTCCGAAACGCTGCCAACACCTGTGACATCATATCCACCAGCTTCCATTGCTGGTGTCAGCATTGATTTGAAAAACGGGTTTTCTTCCAAAAACAGAACTTTTGTATCTGGGCCTGGAAGTGAAGTTTGTTTCTGCGGTGACGCATCGTCAGTCAAGGAAGGCGACGGAGACGATGGCTCTGCCAACCCGACCTTGGCCTTGTTTAGCACGATCTTTTCATCATCTCTGGTTCTGGCCAGAATCAATGAAGATATCTGAGCCGGCGTGACAGGAATTTTGATAACGAAGACGGTGCCTTCACCCGGCACGGAATGAACCCTGATAGAGCCGCCAATTTTCTCAATGGAACTGCACGCGACATCCAGACCGACGCCACGACCGGAAAGCCGTGTCACAGCCTCGCATGTCGACAATCCCGGTTCGAAAATCAGCTGCGCGGCCTCTGCCTCATCCATATTTGAAAAGTCTGAATCATTTATAAGACCAAGAGCGAGTGCCTTTTGTTTGATCTTGTTTGTATTCAGCCCCTGACCATCATCAAGCACCTCGATAACAATATCACTGCCATGCCGAACAGCCGTAACCCCTATGGTCCCCTGTGCCGGTTTTCCCAAAACAACACGTGCTTCGGGCGTTTCCAGACCATGGTCTGCGGAATTTCGCACCATATGTGCCAAAGGCGCCTTGATAAGATCAATAATCTGGCGGTCGACCTCAATTGCCTCCCCGTCCAGAACCAGTGCAATGTCCTTGCCTAGTCTGACAGCAAGGTTTTGCGTCATTGGAAGCAATTGACGCCATGCACTGCCAATCGGTTGGACCCGTGTATCAACAACGATTTTTTGTAACTGCGATGCAATGTCAGCCAGACGGTTGACCGCCGTTTTCAACTCGTAATCGTCGGATCGCCGCGCAATTTCCAACAAATGAGCGCGTGTCGTAATCAGATCAGTAACAGTTGATACAAGCTGCTCCAGAGACGTAACTTTGACGCGAAGCGTGTGTCGGGAAGCGGTTGCCTCACCGGCTTTCGAAGCCGAAGAAGACGGCAGATCCAGGTCATCTGGCACAACGACATCTGACGCATCGTCAAACAACCGATCCAGATCAGACTGTGACAGGTTTTTGTGGCCCGGCAGCATCACCCGCGCGCCCGCCGACCCGTCAGGTCCGGCAGCCATCTCTTCCAGTTCCGCAATAAGCAGACTGTCATCGCCGGTTGGCTCTATGCCTTCTTGGGCTTCGATCTGGCTCAACAAATGCTTGATACGTTCCACAGACTTCAAAACCAAAGTCACAGCATGAGGTGAGATGGTGGTGGCATCCAGACGGAACCGGTAAATCATCGATTCTGCAGCATGAGACAGCGCTTCCAACCGCGGAAGATTGAGGAAGCCACACGTTCCCTTCATTGTATGAACCAGACGGAATACCGTGTGCAGCAGATCCACATTGCCGGGATCCTGCCTGAAATTGGCCATCCCGACATCTATCAGATCGAGGCACTCATGACTTTCAGTCAAAAAGTCTTTGAGGACTTCGTCCATACCAATTTTCCCGACAAACGCCTTTGGAACACTGGTGTAAGTAACGACAAACTTCTTAATATCCGCTGAAATCCAACGATAAAATCGGTAGAACAACATCGGCCTGTAAAGCCGGATTCGATGAAACCAAAGGATGAAAATGCTGGCGGGTGTTTAAGCAATCCAGATCCAGTGAATAGCCACATGCAATTGTCTGGTCACAGCAGGATCAGCTGGCAACAATAGTCACTTGTTCGCCATCCAGATCAAATCGCACACGCATATCGCAGGCATCAGCCAACAGCGCTGCATAAATTGGTTGAACAGCATGCGCATCCACACCTTCCAGCGTTTCAGGCAAAGTCTCAAACCAGTCAGCATGGCCCGGAATGCGTGCGGCACGTCCAGCACAAACAAGTTTCAATCCCTTGTCCCCTTCTGCTGTGACGGTCATGTCACCGCCACGCGGAATGGCTGACAGGCCCACCAGAATAAGATTAAGGAGAAGTTTGACTTCGTTCTTTGGCCGAATAGCCCGTGGCATTTCCCAGATCAGGTTTGCTTTCTCAAAACCCATCAACAATTCCGCTTTGTCGCGTGCATCATCAAGGTCAATTTCTGCACCAGCGGAACCTGCGGCACCAAAGGCAATACGGGAAAAGGTCAGTTTGGCAGAGGCCTGAGCGGCGCTTTTGCGGACCAGGTCGCCAGCAATCTCACGCATCTCAGCATCTTTTTCCTCGTCCAGAACTTCCAGGCCATTGGCAATGGCTCCTACAGAGCCAACAACGTCATGGCATACACGGCTGCAAAGCAAAGCTGCCAGATCAAGAGCTGAAAGATTGGACATATAGAAACCCGCTAGTTGTAAAGACTGTTTCGCGCCCTGATTCGGTACATGTCAGACACGATATTTGTATAAGCTGCGCCGGACGACAATCCAACCCTGCCCAATTCTGTTCTCTGGCTTACGGAACCAGCCTCTTGATAAGGAGTGGCCACTGAGCCTGAGCTTTCTCCATCAGTTCAACAGGATTTTGCTGCCATGCAACCCGGTTCGCATGGCTGTGAAACAAAAGCAGCCTGTCATCCTGCAACAACCAGATTTGTGGCCGCCCCTCTGCTAAACCGGCCCTGGCAACAGCCATTGCACCATAACCGCCAAATTGCGGCATGTAGATTTCAGGAGCGTCTTCAAATGCCGCCCTGTTACCAATGTTTGAAAACCACCATAGGGCACCTGAAAATGTGAGATCATGCTCGGGCTTTCCCAATTCAGGCTGACCATCAACAAAATAACTCAACGGATCGACCCCGCCCAGCGCCAGTCCGGTGAATTGATCTTTAACAATCGTGTCAGATAGGAAACCAGATGGTGCAAAATCACGATTGAGACCGGACGGCAAGGTTTCCTGAGCCTGGGACACACTGACCCATGCCAGCGGAAAACAAATCTGAACCGCCATCACAATGCCCAACAGGCACCGCTTCGGAATTGTCACAAATTGCCCATTTTTCATCATGGGAACCGTCTATCGAAAGACAGATAACATCTTGTTAATGCAGCTAAACTGTTAAGCACTGGAAGAGCGTCCGAAAAAGATTGACGCGGATCACGCGCGGCTGATTTTGGGCAGAAACCCGTTCGCCCCATGCTTGCCACATGAACGAGATATCTTTTCGAATCAAAATGAGGCTAAAGGCACTGTTACAGATCAAAAGTTTCGCACAGAGACTGGCTGCATTGGGCTATCGCAAGCCACTTAATGCCTTTATAATTGCATAAGAGAAATCGGAGACCAATTTATGAAATCGCGCTTTCACTTCCCCTCATGGGCATCGGTCCAAGTGGCTCAGGCGGCCAGAGCGGCCATAATTGCGGTCTTCATGAGCCTGTCTGTCTTTTATCTGCTACCGCAGGCAATCGGCATTTCACCAGCGCATGCGCAAACCAACACGCCCTTGTCCGAAACCTATTCATCTAACGAAATTCTGAATGCAGGACATCAGTTCTTTGGTGATGTTTCAGGTGGCCTGGCAAGTGTTGTGGAGCGCGCGTTTCAAAGCTACGGCCTGCCCAATGCTTATATTTTAGGTGAAGAGGGCTCCGGCGCCATCATCGGTGGCCTCGTATACGGCGAAGGCCTGATGTACACAAAAGGTGCAGGCGACCACAAGATTTTCTTTCAAGGTCCCTCAATCGGCTGGGACTTTGGCGGCAACGCTTCACGTGTCATGATGTTGGTGTATAATTTGCCCACCGTAGACCACGCCTATCAGCGCTACGCAGGCGTCAACGGCTCAGCCTATGTCGTGGGAGGCGTCGGCATGACAGTCATGGCAAACAACAACATTATCATGGTGCCGGTGAGAGCTGGCATTGGTGCGCGGCTTGGCTTGAATGTTGGCTATCTGAAGTTTACACCACGGGCGACATGGAATCCGTTCTAACAACCAAACCCGTTCGAGTAGGAACACAATATGATTGAGGCAGCACTGTATTTCGCATTGGGTGCTCTCAGCGTAAGCCTGCTTCTGTTCGTCATTTTGCCGATCGTATCCGGTCGGGCACGGCGTTTGGCCATACACGAATTGGAGCGTCAGGCACCTGTTTCTTTGTCCGAAATTACCGCGCAGAAAGATCAGATGCGCGCACGGTTCGCTGTCGAGTTGAACCGTCAGCAAAAGCGCGCAGACCATTTGCAGGTAGAGTCCCAACAGCACCTCGTAACCGCTGAAAAATGGCGCATTTTTGCTGAACGTGTCGAACAGGAATTTGAAAAACTCAAAAACGACTATGCAGGCCTGAAAAAGAAAATCAGCACAGCAGAAGTCACCCTGGAAAAGCAGAAAGAAATTGCGAAATCTGCTCTGAAGACCATGACGGGCCAGGAAAAGAAGCGGCTTTTTGAACTTGAGGAAGAAGTTGAAGAACTCCGCTCGGAAAAGAGCGCCGCCAATGTGCGTAGCGTTTCCATGCAGACGGAGCTTAACAACGCACAATCCAGGGTCGCTGAAATGGAGCGGCATATGCCGTCTCTCGAAGAGTTGAATCTGAGAAAAGAACTCAAGGCCCTTGCCGAAGATGTCAGTGCCTTCGTCAAAAGCACGCCTCCTCCCGCGCCAGTTGTGCCACCAACACCTGTCGTCG
>CAZOCA010000086.1:0-8726 GCA_964578105.1 uncultured Pararhizobium sp. | reverse complement strand
CTCTTATCCTCCCCGACCACGAATTCCACAGTACCAGCTGTGTCATAGCCAACAGCGTGCGCCAGCGCACAGGCCTCCTCGCCCATCCGGGCTCTGGTTTCCGGGTCCAGCAAAGGCGACGGCGCCTCCTCAATCACTTTCTGATTGCGGCGTTGAATCGAGCATTCCCGCTCATTCAGATGAATGATATTGCCGTGCTTGTCACCCAGCACCTGAATTTCGATATGACGTGGGTTCTCAATGAATTTTTCAATGAAGATGCGGTCATCGCCAAAGGACGACGCCGCCTCGGAGCGGGCCCGCTCAAAGCCCTCCAACGCTTCATCATGGTTCCAGGCAATCCGCATGCCCTTACCGCCGCCACCAGCGGAGGCTTTGATCATCACCGGAAATCCGATCTCAGCGGAAATGCGCGCAGCGTGTTCTGCATCCCTGATCGTATCCGGCGCGCCCGGCACGGTCGAAATACCAGCCTCGGCGGCAACAATTTTAGACCGGATCTTGTCTCCCATATCTTCAATTGCCCTGCGGTTCGGGCCAATAAAGACAATGCCTGCTTTTTCAAGCGCTTCTGCAAAGGCGGCATTTTCCGACAGGAACCCATAACCGGGGTGCACGGCTTCCGCTCCGGTCTGGCGACAGGCATCTATGATCCGATCAATCACAAGATAGGATTCAGCGGCAGGCGGTGGCCCGATATGGACCGCTTCGTCTGCCATTTGCACATGCAGTGCATTACGATCCGCATCGGAATAAACAGCCACAGTAGCAATGCCCATATGTTGGGCCGTGCGCATGACGCGACAGGCAATTTCACCACGATTGGCAATCAGGATTTTTTTAAACATGGGCACAATACTGCTGAGCTGATGGGCTGCTGGGTTTTAGTTCAGTACAGAGTAAATGCCCAAAGGTTGACGAGCAAGCGCCAGCCCATTGAACTTTCGGTTGGGTCACTTCGTCTAAGAATTACCGGCGGCAACAGGGACAACAATCAATGTTGCACTGTCTGTCTGGCTGACTTCAATCTGCGTTCCAGCTGTCAGGTTTGGTCCCCGGACACGCCACAGCGTATCGCCAATGCGCACGCGCCCTTCCCCACCCACAATCGGTTCGGTCAGCGTAAATTGTCGTCCAATCAGCGCCTGCCCGCGTTCATTCAAATGGGGTCGATCCGAAGTCGTTCGCTCGGCAGAAAACAGTCTGCGGCCCACCAGCAAAAACACAAGTGCCAGCGCCGCAAAACCGATCCAGGCCACCTGCCATGACAAATCAACGACAAGGGACGCAATGCCAACCACCAGCGCGGCCAGGCCAAGCCAGATCAGAAAACTGCCCGGCATGGCCAATTCCAGCGCCAGCAAAACAATGCCGCCAATCAACCAGGCCCAAGGTCCAAGGTCTGAAGCCAGTTGCACGATGTAGGAGCCATTATTTTCCATCAGCGCAGTCTCACTGTCCCGTGTCAGGCTGGCGCGAACCACCCTTGCGTGTAGAATTTTTACTATCGCCAAAAGCTTCGCGCGCGATTTCGGCAATGCCGCCAATAGATCCGATCACAGCAGCGGCCTCCACCGGAAGCATCAACACTTTCTGGTTCGGCGCACTGGCAATAGCCTGCAGCGCGTCGACATATTTTCCTGCAACAAAATAGTTGATCGCCTGAATATCACCGGCAGCAATAGCTTCCGAAACAACTGCTGTGGCTTTGGCTTCCGCTTCGGCCTCACGCTCACGCGCTTCTGAATCCCGGAATGCGGCTTCACGACGGCCTTCAGATTCCAGAATTTGGGATTGCTTTTCGCCTTCAGCGCGTAAAATGGCTGACTGGCGCATGCCCTCTGCTTCCAAAATGGAGGCACGCTTTTCCCGTTCCGCCTTCATCTGGCGGCCCATGGCCTCAACCAGATCGCGTGGTGGGTTAATATCCTTGATTTCAATACGTGTGATTTTCAGGCCCCAGGGCGAAACAGCCTGATCGACCACCGACAACAACCGGGCATTAATCTCGTCACGATTGGACAGCAACTGATCGAGGTCCATAGACCCCATCACCGTCCTGATATTGGTCATGGTCAGGTTCAGAACCGCATTCTCAAGCCCGGAGACTTCATAGGCCGCCTGTGCTGCATCCAGCACCTGATAGAAGGTCACACCATCGGCGGTAATGGAGGCATTATCCTTGGTGATAACTTCCTGAGACGGGACGTCCAGCACCTGCTCCATCATATTCAACCGGGCGCCAATCCGGTCAATGAAAGGCACAAGAACGTTCAGGCCGGGTTTCATAGTACGGGTGTAACGGCCAAACCGTTCTACGGTATAATTGAAGCCCTGCGGCACCTGTTTCAGTGTAAAAAACAGGACGACGACAAGCAGAACAACCAAACTCAATACAAATACGTCAAAACCAAACATCAAAATTTCCCATACCAGGTTCCAGACAGCCGGAACCCGCCTGCTTTCACCATTATTACAATCAATAATATATGGGACTTTTATGAAGCATGTACAATCCCGCCGATTGTCAGGCCATTTGCGTTCCGGTTACCGAGGCCGCTCAGATCCAGCCAGAAAGTTCGCGCCGCACCATGGTTTCAATCACAGCCATGCCTTCCGGCGTGTCATTCAGGCAGGGAATATGTGCAAAATTTTCGCCGCCATGTTCCTCAAATATCTCGCCAGCCTCTCCGGCAATTTCTTCCAGCGTTTCAAGGCAATCGGAAACAAAGCCGGGATTGAACACGGCCACGCTTTTGACCCCCTCCTTAGCCAGTCTCTCGACAGTCTTGTCCGTGTAGGGCTGCAGCCATTCCTCCGGGCCAAAACGCGACTGAAAGCAGGTCATCAAACGCCCCTTGTTTGGGCCGCTGTCCCAGCCAAGGCGCTCTTCCAGAAGCCGAGAGGTTTTCATGCAATGACAATGATACGGATCGCCTTTTTTGAAGTAGCTTTGCGGAATGCCGTGATAGGAAGCAATCACCTTTTCCGGTTCAAAATCGAGCTTCCCCAGACAGGTCTCTATGCTGGCGGCCAGTGCGTCGATATAGGCAGGATCATCATGGTATGGCGGCACTGTGCGTAAGGCTGGTTGCCAGCGCATCTGCATCAGGGCTTCAAAGGTCTTGTCATTGACTGTGGCCGTTGTGGCAGCTGCATATTGCGGATAGAGCGGGAACACCAGAATCCGCTCACAACCTGCTGCCTGCAAAGCCTCAATGCGTTCCTTGATGGGTGGCTTGCCATACCGCATGGCCCAGTCCACCACCACATTTTCATGACCGGCGAGAATTTCAGCCAGTTGTTCGCCCTGGCTGCGGGTAAATGTCCGCAACGGGGATTCATTCAGCTCGTAATTCCAGATTTCGGCATAAGCAGCGCCGCTCTTTTTGGGGCGGACGTTCAGCACAATGCCAAACAGGATTGGAAACCAAAGCGCGCGCGGCCATTCGATCACCCGTTTATCCATCAAAAATTCTTTGAGGTAACGGCGCATCGGCTTCTTTTCGGTGCCATCAGGCGTGCCAAGATTTACCAGCAGAACACCAACCTTGCCCGCCTTTACCGGCGGGTGATCGCCAGGCAGTTGAACCTGCTTCATCCGCAGATATCGCTCATCCAGGGCAACAGATACGGTCGGGGCGTTCTTGTGGGTGATATCTTTAAGCATGAATGCCCTCGCTGGTGTTTACGTCTCATTGGTCGCTTGTGACATGAGAGTAGCTAGAGCGTTTTTAGAGTATTTCCAAGGTAGGCTTCAAAATTTCTATCGCAGCAGACGTAAAAGCCGCCAAAGATTGAACACGCCCGCCAGGGATTGGGCCACATAAGTCAGTGAAGCGGCCCTTAAAACCGAACGTGTTGCGGGCAAATCTGATTGATCGAGATATTCACCGCCCGACAAAATAGGAAGCGCCTTGCCGAAACTGGCGTCAAATTCCACTGGCAGCGTGACAAGATGAATGACCAGTTGCAGAACAAGAACCAGGATACCCAGCAGAAAAAACATCAGGCTGAAGCTGGGTGCACGAGCGATCATCGCAATCATCGGACCGACAATCAGCAAAGCACCGGCAATCTTGTTGATCGGCTGAATGGATTTCGCCAGCGCCATACGCAAATGGAAGAGCTTTTCATTGCGTGCATGTTGCAGGGCGTGTCCAACTTCATGCGCTGCAACGGCAACAGCGGAAACAGACTTCCCGCGATAAAATGAACGGCTGAGGCGGATGGTCCGGGTTTCGGGATCATAATGATCTCCGCCTTCATCAATCGGCTCAACACCAACACCACTCAGCCCTGCGCGCTGAATCAGGTGCAATGCGAATTCACCCCCGGTTCCGGGAAAATCGGGCCTGGGGCGTGCATGCTTTTTAAGCTGTCGCCGCACCCAGAAAGAGGGTCCGAAAATCAACAGGATGAACAAAATGGCAAAGATCAAAAAAATGGGCATGCTCTCCATGTTGGGCGCAACAGCCAGACTGTCAATCGCCCACTTGGCAGAAAGCGCCGTTGAAGCTCATTCAACGACGCTTTTTCAACAATTGAGGGTTTTGAAATCCGACTCTATGGACCGTAAACCACTTTTGGCAGCCATGTAGCCAGCGCTGGCAGATACCACAGAACCACCAGAGCAATCATCTGGATAAGTACGAAGGGAATAGCCCCAAGATAAATATCCGATGTCTTGACGCTGGGCGGTGCGACACCGCGCAGATAGAACAGGGCAAAGCCAAATGGCGGCGTCAGAAAGGATGTCTGCAGATTGACAGCCATCATGATACCCAGCCAGACCGGACTGATCGGATCTCCATTCGGCATTTCAAGCTGCAAAAGGATGGGAGCCACCAACGGCACCACCACAAACACAATTTCCAGAAAGTCCAGAAAGAAGCCCAGAACGAACATCAGCAACATAACCGTCAAAACAACACCGATGGTGCCGCCAGGTATGTCACGCAGCATTTCATGAACCAGCTCTTCACCACCCAGCCCACGGAAAACCAGTGAGAAGATGGACGCACCGATCAGAATGACAAACACCATGGTCGTCACATGGGTGGTCCCTTCCACCACCTTGGTCAGAACCCCTTCACGGAAAACACGTAGCAGGGCCACGCCAATACCAATGGCAACCATCAGGCAACACGCAGCAGCAACGTAAATTGCGTATTGATCAAATTGCGAGATTTCGGTGCGCGCGACCCGGAGATCAAGATTGACCGTCATGAACAGAACCACGACCAGCGCAATTGCCGCCAGATAGATAGGCCACGGACTGCCATTGCCCACACGCAAACCTGCAAGGAAAATCGAACCGACGGCGCCCACGGCAGCAGCTTCCGTTGGTGTTGCAACGCCGCCAAGAATGGAACCCAGCACCGAGATAATCAGCACAATGGGGGGCACAAGGGCATGAAACACTTTGCCTATACTGACCCTTTGACCAGATTCTGGAGGCATTGCGGGTGAGCTCCCCGGGCTCAAAATGGCCATGCCGATCTGATACAGCATATACATGCCAACCAGCATCAATCCCGGCAGCAGAGCCCCGGCAAACAGATCGCCTACAGATACAGTATCTGGCGAGAAATTACCCATATCCAACTGAGCCTTTTGATAGGCGTTGGATATCTGATCGCCCAAAATCACCAGAACAATCGAGGGCGGAATGATCTGCCCCAGCGTTCCCGATGCGGCGATTGACCCACAGGCCAGCCGCTTGGAATAGCCGCGTTCCAGCATGGTTGGCAAAGACAGCAGCCCCATGGTGACAACGGTGGCACCCACAATCCCGGTCGATGCGGCCAGCAAAGCTCCCACAATCGTGACCGAGAGGCCCAGCCCCCCTCTTAAAGTCCCGAACAGCTGGCCCATCGTTTCCAGCAATTCTTCGGCAACCTTGGAGCGCTCCAGCATGACCCCCATAAACACGAACAGCGGCACGGCAATGAGAACCTCATTGGTCATAATGCCGAACAGGCGTTGCGGGGTGGCAAGCAGGAAGGACGGGTCGAAAACACCGACCATATAGCCGATCAGACCAAAGGCCAGCCCTGTTCCAGCTAGCGTAAACGCCACCGGAAAACCCATCAACAGCACCACGCAAACCGTGGCAAACATCAAAAGGTCGAGCGATTGTCCAATAGAGACGTCCATTATGTCTGCCCCCCGGCGCGCGGTTTTTCGGTTCGCTGCTCACGCAGTTCCGGCAATTCCTGGCTCATCCGCAGTCGATCGATTTCCAATTCGTCACCACCCAGCGCCAGCAATGACCGAATGGCCATGGAAACACCTTGCAGGGCCATCATTGCGGCAAACGCCAGAATGGCGGTTTTATGAATGTAACGTGCCTGAATACCGCTGGTTTCCGGTGACCCTTCCAGGGCAGCCCAGGATGCCATGACGTATGGAAAGGACGTCCAGAAAATCAGGACACAGACCGGGATCATGAGAAGGAAGGCACCGACCAGGTTGACCATCGCCTTTTTGCGCGGATGGGCATCGCGGTAAAAAATATCAACGCGCACATGACCATCAGTCAGCAGCGTATAGGCAGCCGCCAGCATAAACAGAAAGCCATGCAGATAGGTGATGCTTTCCTGCGCAAAAATTGAGCCGACGCCAAAAACATAGCGCATCACCACAACAACAAATTGAATCAGGACAATGAACAGGGCGAACCACATAACGGTTCTGCCGATAGATTTATTGACCCGATCAATCAGATCAGCCAGCGCACGCATGATACGGCCCCCGAGGCATGAGAGATGTTAAGTTGAAGTAAAAAACCTCCCGCACTTTCATGCGAGAGGTTTCTTTCAGATTGGTTTATCCAAGATATTTGTTGCGACGCTGCACATAGGGCAGCTCCTGCACATTCAACCAGCCACCAAGCTCTGTTCGGGCTTTGCCGAAACTGACGACAATTCTGCGACCCAGATCATCTACAGCCACATCCGAGACAACTTCTTCAGATGCCTTGGCAAACGCGTCAAAGATCTCATCAGAGAAGTCTCTGCGCTGCACGCCATGCTCGTTGACAAGTTCAGCCAGTGCCGCGCCATTACGGAAGTTGATCTCAGAATACATCTGGTTGTTTTCAGCGTAGGCGCAAGCCGAAATCAATTCCTGATCAGCCTCTGACATGGAATCCCAGATGCCTTTGTTGATACCCAGCGACAAGGTTGTGCCAGGCTCATGGAAACCAGGACCGTAATAGAATTTGGCCACTTTGTAGAAGCCGAAGGTCAGGTCAAGCCAGGGTCCAACCCACTCGGTTGCATCAATGGTACCAGCCTGCAGGGCCGGGAACACTTCGCCACCGGGCAACGCCACAGCAGTCATGCCAACACGGCGCAGAACTTCTCCGCCAAGGCCGGGCATGCGCATTTTGATGCCCTTCAAATCTTCAACAGTGTTGACTTCATTACGGAACCAGCCACCCATCTGGGCACCTGTATTACCAGCAGGAAACGCCTTGACGCCGAAGCCTGCGGACAACTCATCCCACAATTCCTGACCACCGCCAAACTGCATCCAGGCATCATTTTCTGCAGCTGTAAGACCCATCGGGACAGCAGCAAAGAAATTGAACGCCTTGTTTTTGCCCTGCCAGTAATACTCAGCGCCGTGATACATATCAGCGGAACCGTTCTGCACCGCATCATGGCTCTCAAATGGAGGAACCAACTCGCCGGCAGCAAACAGTTTAACGGAGATACGCCCATCTGAGGCTTTCGTAATACGGTCGGCCAGACGCTGAGCGCCTGTGCCCAGACCCGGCAGATTTTTACCCCAGGTCGTGACCATTTTCAGCTCACGCGTATCTTGAGCCAATGCTGGCGTCGCCAGTGTGCTCGCAACAGCGCCACCGGCGGTTACCAGGCCAGCGGATTTGATAAAGGATCGACGATCCAGTTTTGAATTAGTCATGTGCAGATTTCCTCCCTTGCACAAAATCATGCGAAATTCTTACCACGCGCATAGGCGCGTCCACCATCACAAATGGTGCAGAGGTCTGTCTAGGCAATCACTTTCAAGATGGCTATTGCGTTAACTGCGGAAAAAATGCGTATTACTACTGAGTTTGAATGTCAGGGGAGGCAAACAATGATCAGGACAATCAAAAACTGGCCCGCTCATGCACAATGGAGCCAGATATGAGGTCCAACAGGCAACCTCGGCTGACCTTCAGGACGCGGCTGCTGCTGATAACAATTCTCCCATTGCTCGCCGTATCGGCGCTCAGTTGGCTGGTTATCTCCTTTCAGGCAGATCGGCTTATTCGTGCTGAGCTGGCAACCGTGGAAAAGCGCATATTGGCGGCCCGGCAGGCCGAAATCCGCAATTACATATCACTGGCACAAACCTCAATCCGCCACCTTTATGATGCCGAGCCAGCCGGCCAGGAAGCGGCACAGGCGGAGGTCATGCAGATTTTGCACGACATGACCTTTGGCGATGATGGCTATTTCTTTGTCTATGACAATGACGGCAACAGCCTGGTTCATCCGCGCCTGCCAGAGCTGGTTGGCGAAAACTGGTGGGATCTGCAGGACCCCAATGGCGATTACGTCATCCGCAGTCTCATCAAGGCGGCTCAACATGGCGGCGGTTTCCACCGCTATATCTGGAACAAGCCCACCACTGGCCAGGCCGCCGAAAAGCTGGGCTATGCGGATTACCTGCCAAAATGGGGCTGGATGTTCGGCACCGGCCTGTAT
>CAZOCA010000085.1:0-8728 GCA_964578105.1 uncultured Pararhizobium sp. | reverse complement strand
CGATATTATTGACGCGTTTTATCACTTTGAAGAAACCGCGCCCGATACTGGAATTGACTACCGCGCCGAGATGGTGAGCTTTGTCACCGAAATCCGTGAACATGCTTTGGAGCGGATCGAGCAGGTTGATCCCGGTCGGTCCTTCTCAATCATCGGGCAGAACGGAACGGAACTGGTGGAAACCCCTGGTTATCTGGATGCGATAGACGGTATCGGACAGGAGGATCTGCAGTTCATTTACGACAATCCTGAAAACGAAAGTGAATTTCAAAAACAGCCGGATGCGGATTTTGAGGCAGTTTTGGAAAATCTGAAGCTGGCGGAAGAGGCGGACGTTGAGGTCTTTGTCGTTGAGTATATGACGGCTGCCCGGCAGACCGAATATGCCGCCGAACTTGAAGCAGAATTGGAGGCCCTGACCGAGTTGGGCATTCCGATGTATCTGGGTGAAGATCGCGATCTGACCGAGATCTATGATCAATCGGCGATTCAGTCAGATGGTAGCACTGATGGCGACCCGGATGGTGGTGAGGCCGGGTCCGGCAACCCGCCCGTGGAGCCGGTTGATCAAGACATTATAGGTACCTCCAAAGCGGATGATCTTGAAGGCGGTGACGGGGATGATTTCCTGTCTGGCAAGCGCGGAGATGACAGTGTTGTCGGCGGTGCCGGGGACGATGAGTTGCAAGGTGGCAAGGGCATGGATGAGTTGTATGGCGGAACCGGCCAAGATGTCCTGTCTGGCAATAAGGGGCATGATTACATCGAAGGCGGTGATGGTGATGATCTGATCACGGGTGGTAAAGGCCATGATGAACTGCTTGGCGGGGAAGGTGCTGACACATTTGTCTTCAAGGGGCGGTTTGGCAGCGACATCATCAAGGACTTTGACGTTGCGGAAGATGAACTGGTGCTTGCAAACAATGCCCGGTTTACTGTGACTGAACTGGACGAGGGTGTGATGCTGGAATTCAGCAATGGTGCCAGTATCGAGTTTGAAGCTGTACAGGTTTCAGAATTTGAGGATTTCTTCTTCGGATAGATGAACTTGAAAGACCCGGCTCCCAAGGCTGTATGCAAGGGGAGCCGGTTAAATCATGTCGTGATCACGGGTTTTTCCGAGAAAACCCTGTATATTGGCGTAAACCGGTTGCCGCGGGTGACATACGCGTTATCTAAAGTGCAGTGTATTTTGCTGTTGAAGCTCAGGGCAGCTAACCTGCAAAGAAGAATGTCTATGACGCATACTTTCGAAAGCTGGACGGCTGACCATGTGCCGGATCAATCGGGCAAGACTGTCTTGATTACCGGAGCTAATTCGGGAATTGGCTATTTCACCGCGCGCGCTTTGGCCGAGGCAGGGGCACACGTTATCGTGGCCGGTCGTGACATTGATAAAGTGAAGCAAGCTATTGCTAAAATAGACCCACAAAAAGTCTCTGGCACGCTCGAAGCCGGTCTTGTGGATCTGGCGAGTCTTGCATCTGTAAAAACCTTTGCCACTGACATTTTGGGGCGTCACTCCAAGCTCGATATTCTTGTTAATAATGCAGGGGTCATGATGCCACCGGCCTCTAAAACAGAAGATGGCTTTGAGCAGCAGATCGGGGTCAATTTCATAGGCCATTTTGCGTTGACGGGACGGCTCTATGACAGGCTGAGCCATACGCCGGATGCGCGGGTTGTGACACTTAGCAGCATTGCCCACCGTGGCGGGATTATCGATTTCGATAATCTGAAACTTGAAAAACCCTATGATCCAAAGCGCGAATATTATCAAAGTAAATTGGCGGACCTCATGTTTGCGCTTGAACTGGGCCGTCGGATAGATGCGAAAGGGCATAAAATTCTATCACTCGCCTGCCATCCCGGTTTCACAACCACGGAGTTACAAAGGCACCTTGATCCGAAATTTCTGGAGGGGATGAGCTTTATGGATACCTGGCAGGGCAGTTTGCCGACATTAATGGCGGCAACAATAGCTGCGCCTGAGCAGGGCAGCTATTACGGACCAGATGGACCGGGCGAATTCGGCGGATTTCCCGCAATTGGTGCGATTGATGATGTGGCGCTGGACGTTGATACCGCTCAGAAACTCTGGGATATGGGCCAAAGCGCGACCGGGGTTCGTTTTCCATGAACCCCGATGCAAAACAAGGTGTGACACAGCTTCAATCGCGGCGCTGTTTTCTGCGCAATGTGTTTGGAGCAACCGCTGCTGCAGGAATTATCGGTTCTGGTTTGTCCAGCACTGCGCTGGCGAATACCCCGCGTGAGAAAGATAGCAAAATGCCCCTCAGCATTCTCGTTCGTGCGCTGCGTGCCACTGAAAAAGACATCTGCATTGCCGTTGCAGCCCGCCTGGAAAATTTGAGTGTCATAGCGTCCAGCTTTGATTTGCATTTGAGAAGCGCAGGATTGGACACGGCTGATGCCACCAACATCGCTGCGGCCATTCATGGCAGCACGGCAGACGAACAATTGTCTCTACGCTCGTTCAGCAGCAGCTATAATCCAGGCATCGGAGAGTTGGGTGCGGTCGCACTCATCAACTCATTGCCGCCAACAATTTCCGAGATTGGAATGGTTGGATGCGGTCTGGGCGACGAAAGCGGTGAAGCATTGCTGGGCTGGGTACAAAATGCCTCTTCAATTCGCATGATATGCGTTGAAGGAAACGCATACTCTCCACAGATGCGACAGAGAATTTCGAACCTGCGCAAAGACCGCTCAGGTCTGACTGTCATTGTCTAGAATCAATTGAGCCTTCGGGATGACATCAGGATAGATATTGACAGGGTGTACTGGGTGTTTTGTCAGGAATTCAAGCTGACATAATCTCTTGGCGCGCAGCCCTTGATGCGCAAGAATTCCCGATTGAAGTTGGACTTGGTGTTAAAACCGCTGTCATACATTGCGGTCGTCACCGACTTGCCATCAATCATCTGACCGCAGGCGTAATCAATGCGAAAGCGGTTTATATACCGGGAAATATTTTCACCGGTCGATTTGTTGATCGCAGCAGAGAGCTGCTTTGAGGGAATGCCAAGCCTGCGCGACAAGCGGCCGATGGTCAGATCCGGATCGAGAAACAGTTTTTCCCGCATTATCAGACCCTGCAATCTGTTTGCAATTGCCAAATCTTCAGTGCGTATATCTGCCGGCTCCTTCACATCCGGACCATTGCTGTCGCTTACGCCCTCAATGTCTTTTGAAAGGCTAAGCAACCCAAGAGCCAGCAATGTCAGTGATGAGAACACGGATATAATCCATGGTCTTAAAGTGCCGCTGCCAAATATCTGATCGGCAATAATCAAGATGTCACTGAATGCCGAGAGCATCAGCGCAACTGCGATTGCGCGCCATATGGTCAGTGGAGTGTGATCTGCATCCAGTTTGGTCAGCAGCAGGCTGTCGCGGCCGTTCCACATGTGCCAGATCATGTATCCGCCATAGAAGATAAACATAGCTGATACTGCGAAATCCAGCGCCACAGGCGCTAGCCAGACGCAAAAGGCAATAAAGGCTGGCCCCAGTAAATGTACTAAGTCGGTCGACCAACTAAGCTGCTTCAATGCCGAACTTTTGAATGCAAGATAGGCAAGTGGTGGTACCAGGCTTGCAGTGATTGGCTGCACAAGGTGGAAAGCCGTGAAGCCGTAGTGCTGATTCAGTGAAATCACCAAACCCTGGATGGCACAGCTGACGATCAGGGCCAAAAACAACCATGATCTGTCACGCACGATCAGAGTACGGACGAAGAGAAACCCCAATATGAGAGCGACCACCAGCGGGATCGGTAGAACAGGCATAAAATCTCCAGAAACTTCTCGTCACGCATAGACCGAAAACCGGTTTTACTCGACCTAAATCCGGATAGAGGACGTAATTTCCTTTGAGCAGTTTCAATTTCAGGGCGGCACATGAACCACTGAAAGGAACCGCCATGAAAACTCTCATCACTGCAGCGCTTGGTCTTGTTTTAACAGTTTCCGCTGGCCATGCGGACGATCTTGCCGGATATGACAAATTCACCTTTGAGGCACCGCACCGCGCTGAAAAAATCGCTGCTTCAATCTGGTATCCTGCAGGCCGGAAAACCTATCAGGGAATTGTGGGCGACAATGCCATTTTCAAAGGCAGCAAGGCCTATGTTGGCGCTGCGATTGCCGATGGAACTTTTCCGCTTCTGATCCTGTCGCACGGGTCAGGTGGCAATATGGATACGATCAGCTGGCTATCGTCCGGCCTTGCGCAAAATGGCATGATGGTCCTGGCGATGAACCACCCCGGCAGTACCTCGGGCGACAGCTCGCCGCGCCGCTCGATCAAAGTGTGGGAGCGGGCCAGAGATCTGACGGCATTGCTCGATGCTTTTCTGGCAGATGACCCGCTTGCGAAAAACGTTGATCAAAACCGCATCTACTCCATGGGCTTTTCGCTTGGTGGTTTGACAGCCCTTCATCTTGCCGGTCTGCGCACGGACAAACAGGCCTATGTCAATTATTGCGATACGTTCGGTGAGGCGGCACAAGACTGCCTTTTCTTTAAAAAGGGCGGTGTTGATTTTGACACGCTTCCGCAGTCCGAGTTCAATTCTGTACTACGTGACGAACGCATTTCTGCTGCCATAGCGATTGAACCGGGCATGAGTTACGCGTTTCAACAAGAGACCGTTGAAGGCAACAAATTGCCCATACAATTGATCAATTTTGGTGACAAGAACAGTCGGTGGAAGGCAATTGATATGGGGCCGAATGGCAGTGACTTGGGAGCAAAACTTCAAAACGCCACCTATGTCGAAATTGAACAAGGCAACCATTTCTCATTTCTGGCTGAGTGCAAGCCGGGTGCTGAAAAGCTGCTGAAAGCTGAAGGGGAAGATCCAATTTGCAGCGATCCCGCAGGCACTGACCGCGCCAATCTTCACAAGGCAGTCATTGAAACCATAATTGGATTTGTAGAGTAGACATTTTTTCGTCTTGTCTGCGAACGTGTCTTGTCCAGGTTGTATCTCATCATGGCGTTGCGCTTGCCTTTGTAAAAACGACAGCAAGAGCCTTGATGTGCAATCATCAGGGCTCTTGTTGAAAGAGCGTCCTCGACTTTTGGGGACCGTTGATGAAAATCTGACTAGGCCTCAGATTTCCGTTCATTCTCAAATGTTCTGTTGATTTCACCGAGCACAGTTTCTGCCGCAGGCGTCAGCTCCGTATCTGCACTCATGACAAGCGCGTACGGTTCCACCGACACAGACAATTCGGTTGCCAGAATGACAATGTCAGTTTCCTGCCCAATGTCACCGGCAAAGCTTCGGGCTACACTGCTGGCAATGGGTGCAATCCCGTTTGTCTGGCGCACCAGCGCCAGCGTAAACAGATAGGATGATGTGGTCAGAGTGCGTTGGGGCAGGTCTCTTTTTTCATGGCGCAATGCGCGCTCCACCGTGGTTCGCAATATGGTTCCCGGTTTCGGTACAATCCAGTCATATAGAAGCAGGGCCTCGGTCGGGGCGACAAAATCCGGCTTGGCCAAGGGGTGGCCTCTGCGGGCGACAAAACTGATTGGCTCATCCAGTTTCGGTATTTGCCTGAAGCGACTGGCATCCACATCTGGTGGAATGCGGCACAGGGCGAAATCAAGGCGGCCTTCCTGCAATAAGGAAATCAGGACATCGCTGGCTGCAACCTCAATCCCGATCGAGATGTTCGGGTAGCTCAGCCTGAGGCGCCGAATTGAGGGAATTGCGTAGTCAATAGACGGTCCGGTGACTGAGCCAAATGTGACGTGTCCGCTCAGGCCCTGTCCGATTTCGTTGATCTCTCGGCCTGCATCTCCAATTTCGCGCAGGACGCGTGCACTGCGATGCGCAAAGCTTCTGCCAGCTTCGGTCAGTTCAATCCCGCGACCGGTGCGTGTGTAGATATTTGTGCCGCACAGGCGCTCCAGCTCGGAGGCAAGTCTGGATGCGGCAGGTTGTGTGATGCCCAATTTGGTGGCCGCAGCGGAAATTCCAACACCTTCACCCAAAGCGGCAGCCAATCGCAGATGTGACAGCTTCAATCCTTGTCGCAACAAATCTATTGGCAAATACGGCTCTCTTACATTTCTTTTTCGGTATGTATATATAGCTTTAAATAATTTGACTGGTATGTAAAGCGGGTTCACTCTCCGCTCATCCGGACGCGCCGCAGAGCGTTGCCAGATGCTGTAATTTGCAATTATGTGGTCGCGTTGCGCTGACCACCGGAGGAAAAAATGAACCTATTTACAAAAAGCCTGGTGGCTGTCGCTGCCGTGGCAACCGCTGTTTCCGGACCTGTGGTCGGATCAGCATTTGCTCAGGACAAAGGCACAATCGGCATTGCGATGCCGACCAAGTCTTCAGCGCGTTGGATTTCCGACGGTAATTCAATGGTCGAGCAGTTTGAGGCCGCCGGTTACGAAACCGATCTTCAATATGCAGAAGATGATATTCCAAATCAGCTTGCTCAAATTGAAAACATGATCACAAAGGGCGCCAACGTGCTCGTGATCGCTGCCATTGACGGCACGACCCTTTCAAATGCGCTTGAAAACGCTGCAGCTGCCGGTATCAAGGTCATTGCCTATGATCGCCTGATCCGGGACAGCGGCAATGTTGATTATTACGCGACTTTCGATAATTTCAAGGTTGGCGTTCAGCAGGCAACATCATTGGTTGACGGTCTGAAAGCACGCTTCGGCGACGGACCTTATAATGTTGAACTGTTTGGTGGATCGCCAGATGATAACAACGCCTATTTCTTCTATGATGGCGGCATGAGTGTGCTTCAGCCTTTGATCGATGCAGGCACTGTCAACGTCGTTTCCGGCCAGATGGGCATGGATACAGTTGGTACGCTGCGTTGGGATGGTGCTGTTGCCCAATCTCGGATGGATAACCTTCTGTCGGCTCATTACACCGACATGGAAGTCCATGGTGTTCTGTCCCCATATGATGGCCTTTCCATTGGTATTCTGTCTTCCTTGAAGGGCGTCGGCTACGGCTCCGGCGATCTGAAGATGCCAATCGTATCCGGCCAGGATGCGGAAGTGCCTTCCGTCAAATCAATCCTTGCAGGCGAGCAATACTCAACGGTTTTCAAAGATACCCGCGAACTTGCCCGTGTCACTGTTGGTATGGTTGATGCCCTGCTTGGTGGTGGCGAGCCTGAGATTAACAACACTTCCACATACGATAATGGCGTGAAAGTTATCCCGTCCTATCTGCTGGAGCCTGTTTCAGTCGATGGTTCCAATTGGGAAGAAATCCTGATTGGCAGCGGTTACTACACAATGGACCAGATCAAGTAATCTGTTTCCTCCCTGCGCCCGGCTGCGATAATCGTAGTCGGGCGTATCTCTGCTTTCAACAAAACATGTGGGCCAACCATGTCTTCGCTTCTTGAAATGCGTGACATTACCAAGACGTTTCCGGGCGTGAAGGCTCTTGATCAGGTCAACCTGACAGTGTCGAAGGGCGAAATTCACGCCGTTGTCGGCGAGAATGGTGCTGGTAAGTCTACCCTGATGAAAGTGCTGTCCGGTGTCTATCCACACGGCCAGTATGAGGGGGAGATCATCTATGATGGCAAGCCTGCTCAGTTCCGGGATATCCGTGATTCTGAAGATCACGGCATCATCATCATTCATCAGGAACTTGCCCTGGTTCCTCAGCTCTCAATCGCCGAAAACATTTTTCTGGGCAATGAGCGTGCAAAACACGGTGTCATAAACTGGCACGAGACAAACAGACGTACCGAAGAGCTTCTGGCCAAGGTTGGCCTTGTTGAAGCGCCAACAACCAAAGTGGATGGTATTGGCGTTGGCAAGCAGCAGCTTGTGGAAATTGCAAAGGCGCTTTCGAAGGATGTGAAGCTGCTCATTCTGGATGAGCCAACAGCAGCCTTGCAGGAAAACGACAGCCGTAAACTTCTGGACCTGATGCTTGAGCTGAAGACCCAGGGTGTCACCAGCATTATCATTTCCCATAAGCTGGGCGAAGTGCGCTACGTGGCCGACACGGTGACGGTCATTCGTGATGGATCGACGGTTTCCAAGCTCAATGCAAAAGCCGGTTTCAGTGAGGACGATATCGTGCGCGATATGGTCGGCCGGGATATGACACACCGGTTTCCCGAGCATAAACGCTCCCCTGGAAAAATGCTTCTGGAGGTGGAAAACTGGGACGTGTGGCATCCCGAGCACGTTGAGCGCCAGGTCATCAGGAACGCGGCGTTTAATGTCAGAGCCGGTGAAGTTGTCGGTATTGCCGGACTGATGGGGTCGGGTCGTACTGAACTTGCCATGTCCATTTTCGGCCGATCCTATGGAAGAAAGATTTCGGGCAGTGTCAAACTGAACGGGGCAGAAGTCGATGTCAGCTCTGTGGACCGCGCCATTGATGCCGGAATTTCCTACGTTACCGAAGATCGAAAATCGCTCGGCCTTGTGCTGGATGAGACCATTCAGTTCAACACGACGCTGGCAAATCTTGAAGCGGTTTCGGTCGGGTCTATCCTGAAAAAGAATGAAGAAACGAAAGTTGCTGAGAAGTACCGCGAAGCGCTTGCTATCCGGACACCTTCAGTGTTCCAGAAAACGGTGAATCTGTCTGGCGGGAACCAGCAGAAAGTCGTTCTGGCAAAATGGCTGTTCACCGAGCCTGAAGTGCTGATTCTGGATGAGCCAACGCGCGGTATTGATG
>CAZOCA010000084.1:6445-8733 GCA_964578105.1 uncultured Pararhizobium sp. | reverse complement strand
TCGCGCTTCTTAGGTTTTCTTTTCTGCTCGGTCCGGACATTGGCACCCGGTTTCAGATCCGGTTTTGCCGCGTTCGGTCTTGTGCGTTTCGGAGCAGAACTTGTGTCTTCTTCCACATTGTCGGGCCCGTGAAAGCTCAATCCCAACTCTTCAACCAATCCTTCGCTTAACTGGTCACGCAACATGCGGCTTTTGATTTCCCGCGTCAGACCAGTTTCCAGATCACCCAATTGAAAGGGACCATATGAGATCCTGATAAGACGGTTCACGACAAGGCCAAGATGCTCGAGGATTTTTTTGACTTCCCGGTTCTTACCCTCGCGCAGCCCCAGGGTCAGCCAAATATTCGACCCCTGCTCTCGCTCCAGTTGGGCTTCGATGCCCCCATAGAGAATACCTTCAATAGCAATTCCGTCTGCCAGCTTGTCCAATTCAGCCTGTGTAATTCTGCCAAAGGCGCGCACGCGATAGCGCCGCAGCCACCCGGTGCTGGGCAATTCCAGATGGCGTGCCAATGCACCATCATTGGTCAGCAACAGCAGGCCTTCGGTATTGATATCGAGGCGTCCGATGCTGATGACCCTTGGCATTCCCTTGGGCAGGTTCGCAAAAACGGTAGGACGGCCTTCTGAATCTTTGTTTGAACTCACAAGGCCCTTCGGCTTGTGATACAACCAAAGCCGGGTTCGGTCTTTCAGCGGCAGCGGTGTATCATCGACAAGAATGTTGTCCTTTGGCCCGACCACCACCGCCGGGCTGGTCAGCTTGGTGCCGTTAACCGAAACTCGTCCATCGGCGATCCAGCGCTCGGCATCCCGGCGGGAGCATAATCCTGCGCGCGCCATGACCTTTGCAATGCGGTCGCCTTTTTCCTGATCAGATGTCATAAGTGTCCGGTGTTAAATGATGAGAACAATGATGTTCAACAGTTACATGGATTTGGCTTTCGAGGAAGCACAGAGCGCTGCTGATCGCGGGGAAGTGCCGGTCGGCGCGGTTCTTGTCAAGGATAATCAGATTATCGCCCGCGCTGGAAACCGCACATTGGAACTGAATGACCCGACCGCCCACGCAGAATTGCTGACCATTCGCGCCGGAGGCGCGGAACTTGGCAGCCAACGACTGACCGGCTGCGATCTCTATGTGACGCTGGAGCCCTGCCCCATGTGCGCTGCCGCCATCTCATTTGCCCGCATCGGGCGGCTTTACTATGGCGCGCTGGATGAAAAATCCGGCGGCGCGGAAAGCGGAATTCGCTACTTTTCACATCCGACCTGCCACCATGCTCCAGAGATTTATGGCGGTATTGGCGCAGTCAAAGCGGCCGGTCTGTTGAAGACCTTCTTCAGCCAAAAGCGTTAGAGACCACTTTCGACTTTTTCCGCAATGGTGCGTTTGATAATGTCACGATCGCGCTCTGCCGCTTCCAGGATTTCATTGGCATCCAGAAAATCAAGGACGCCAAATTCCTCGATCTGCGGACGAAACAGAATGGTCGGACTTCGGCTTTTCAGTTTTTCCGAAACGATGGATTGCATCAGCAGTTGCGTGCTGCCGAAAATCATTTCTTTCATTGCTGGCATTGGGGGGTGTTGCCCGGCATCTTCAACTGAAGGTGCTTTTGGGCCGCCGACCACGTCGACAGCGATACACATATCCTCTGGGGGCAGATGATCAAACGGCAAAGGATTGACGAACCCGCCATCAACAAGGATGCGGCCATCAATCCTGACTGGGGAAAACAGCACCGGAATGGCAATGGAGGCAGCAACAGCCTGTCGCAAATCGCCAGTTTTAAATATCTTTTCGCTCCAGCCATAAAAATCGGTGGCGACTACGGTCAATGGAATTTTCAGCGCGTCAAAATTCTGGGGGATCAGATCACCGACAAAGGTATTCAGAACCAGCAATGGATCAACATCTGTTAAAGACATTTTGGGCAGAACGCGTTTGCCGCGCATTTGCCACAACAATTGAATGGTTTTTCCACGGTTTGAGAACAGAGCCAGCACGGCTTTGCGAATATCGTTACCGCTCAGGCCGCTGGCATATCCAGCCCCTACAATGGCCCCTATTGATGTCCCGGAAATCTCTCTTGGCTGGATGCCCAGATCATCCAGGGCTTCCAGAACGACAATGTGCGCCAATCCACGTGCACCACCACCGCCAAGAGCAAGTGAAACAGGAACTGTCTGACGCATGTCTTCAAAGCCTCACAATTGCCATCACATGGCGCGCCAGCCGATATCGCGGCGGCAGAACCCTTCCGGCCAGTCTATTCTGTCAAC
>CAZOCA010000084.1:0-6435 GCA_964578105.1 uncultured Pararhizobium sp. | reverse complement strand
CCTCATAGGCCCGTTGCTGTGCCGCTTTGATTGTGTCCGCGCGGGCGGTAACGGTCAGAACACGGCCTCCATCAGCAAGGATCTGGCCATCCACTTCTTTGGTCCCGGCATGAAACACCACCACATTTTCCTGGTCTTTCAAAGCCTCAAGGCCTGAGATGATGCTGCCCTTCCCGTAGGGACCCGGATACCCGTTGGATGCCATGACGACCGTCATTGCGGGGTCATCATGCCAGTCAATGGCGGCATCTTTGAGACTACCGGTTGCGCTTGCACTCAACAATGGCAACAGATCGCTTTGCATACGCATCATCAGAACCTGACATTCAGGATCGCCGAACCGGCAATTATATTCAATCAGTTTTGGCCCATTTTCGTTGATCATCAGCCCAGCGTACAATACGCCCCGATAGGGCGTGCCGCGGGCAGCCAGTGTTTTCAGCGTTGGTGCGACAATGGTTTGCAAAGTCAGTTCCAGAAGGGCGTCGCTGACGACTGGAGCCGGTGAATAAGCACCCATGCCACCTGTATTTGGGCCCGTGTCACCCTCGCCAACTCGTTTGTGGTCCTGCGCACTGGCCATGGGCAACATGTTCTCACCATCGCACAGAATGAAGATGCTGGCTTCTTCGCCTTCCATGAACTCCTCAATCACAACACTTGCGCCTGCTTCACCAAACTGTCCATCGAAACAGTCCCGAAGGGCAGCGTCTGCCTCATCGGCAGTCATGGCAACGGTCACGCCCTTTCCGGCAGCCAGACCATCGGCCTTGATGACAATCGGTGCGCCCTGCTCTGCGACATAGGCTCTGGCGTCTTCCAGATTGGAAAAATGCCCGAAGCCGGCTGTTGGAATATTGGCTTCTTCACACAGGGCTTTGGTAAAATGTTTGGAGCCTTCCAATTGGGCGGCTTCCCGCCCCGGACCAAAAGCGGCAATACCGGCAGCGGCCAGATCATCCACAAGGCCTGCCACCAGCGGAGCTTCCGGACCGACAACCACAAGGTCAATCGTGTTGGCCTAGCAGAAGGCGATAATTGCATCATGATCCGCTGGATCCACGTGGCTTGGCTGGCTCAGCGCCAAAAGGCCGGGATTTGCTCCGGTAGACCACAGCTGCGTCAATGAGGGGGATTGAGCCAGTTTCCAGCCCAGAGCATGCTCGCGTCCACCATGTCCGATGAGAAAAACATTCATTATAGCAATCTTTCGCCTGCACCTTCCGGCCTCGAATCCGGCTTCATGTGTGCGGTTAACATGCCGATACCTGCGGGTAAAGCCAGGATAAGCGGTTCTAAAAGCTTGACGGATTGGCGATTGCAAGCCATTTGTCCGCCCCATGAATGAGACAACAGATCATCTGCCGGAAAGCGTTGCTGACGCGGTTAGCGGCCATTGGGTTGATACCACAGCTCCAGAATGGCTGCGCCCCTATGCGCGTCTGGCCCGATGGGATCGCCCTATTGGCTGGTGGCTGCTGCTGCTGCCTTGCTGGTGGTCCGTTGCGCTGGCCGCCAATGCGGCCAATACGCATGTAAATTTATGGCATCTTGTGCTGTTTTTTATTGGCGCAATTGCAATGCGTGGTGCCGGGTGTACGTTCAATGATCTGGTGGACCGCAATATCGATGCGCAGGTGGCCCGCACCCGTTCCCGGCCCTTGCCATCAGGACAAGTGACGATCAAGCAGGCCATTGTTTTTTTGGTGTTGCAGGCACTTGCCGGTTTTCTGGTGTTGCTGCAATTCAACCAGTTTGCGATTTATCTTGGGCTCGCCTCACTGCCGATTATCGCCATCTATCCTTTTATGAAACGCATTACCAACTGGCCCCAGATCGTTCTGGGCTTCGCGTTTTCCTGGGGCGCGCTGATGGGATTTGCCGCACGCTATGGTGAATTGAACCAACTGGCACCTTATTGCCTCTATGTCGCGGCCATTATGTGGACCATCGGCTATGACACAATTTACGCGCATCAGGATCAGGAAGATGATGCTTTGATCGGCGTGCGCTCAACGGCCCGCACGTTTGGTGACAATTCTCAAATGATCATCGGGGGATTCTTTGGCGGCGCCATTTTGTTTGCTGCCATCGCAATCTTCGCTTCCGGCGGCGGCACTTATGCAGCCTTGGGCCTGACAGGTTTCAGCGTGCATCTGGGTTGGCAGATTGCCACGCTTCAACCGGATAATTCCGAGCGCTGCCTGATGCAGTTCCGCTCTAACCGCAATGCAGGCCTGCTGTTGTTCGCAGGCCTGGTGCTGGAAACCTTGTTGTAGGTTTTATTTATCCGCGACCGATGAATGGCATGTCGCGAGCCATGATGTTCATGAATTGAACATTGGCATTCAAGGGCAGTTCTGCCATCTGCAACACTGCATTGGCCACATGGTCCACATCCATGGTCGGCTCAGGCTTTACCGAGCCATCGGCCTGGGGCAGACCCTTGTCGAAATGAGCTGTCATATCGGACGCTGCATTACCAATATCAATTTGTCCGCAAGCAATATTATGGATGCGGCCATCCAGCGAAATGGTGCGCGTCAGGCCGGTAACAGCATGTTTGGAGGCAGTGTAACAGACGGAACCTGGACGCGGGACGTGGGCTGAAATGGAGCCATTATTGACGATCCGCCCGCCTTGCGGGTCCTGATCACGCATCCAGCGATAGGCATTGTTGGCAACCAGAAACATACCATCGAGATTAATGCCCATCACCCGGCGCCAATCGTCGAATGTGACGTCGCCAAAATTGGTGGAAGAACTGGAAACACCAGCATTGTTGAACAGGACATCCAGCCGAGGCAGGCGTCCCTTCAAATCAGCAAACATGGCTTCCACCGAGGCGGCATCAGACACGTCAGCCGCAGACGCGATAATGGTTCCTGGCAAGTCTTTGCCTTGTGCGACAGTTTCTTCCAGTGCATCCATCCGCCGCCCACAGACAGCAACTATATATCCTGCGCCCGCAAGTTTTAGTGCTGTGGCCCGGCCAATGCCTGAGCTGCCACCTGTTACAAGTGCTGTTTTCTGTGTCATGAAATATCTCCCTTATGTGAAGCGGTTTAGCGGAAGGGAGCGCTGCGTGGCAAGTCGGTCGATCTACAATCAGCGACGACCAAACAGTCTTTCTATGTCAGCCAGCTTCAGCTCCACATAGGTCGGACGACCATGATTGCATTGACCGGAATTTGGCGTTGCCTCCATGTCGCGCAAAAGAGCGTTCATTTCTTCCGCTCTCAAGCGTCGGCCAGAGCGCACCGAGCCATGGCAGGCCATGGTCGCAGCCACATAATGCAGCCGTTCTTCAAGGCGTGTGGAAGCGTCCAGTTCGGCAAGATCATCGGCAATATCGCGCACCAGACCGCCCACATCCGTGTCGCCCAGCAGAGCCGGTGTTTCACGCACGCAGATTGCCCCAGGTCCGAAGCGTTCCAGATGCAGGCCCAGATGATTGAGTTCTTCAGCGCGTGCTTCCAGCCGATCCACATCATCTTCCGGCAGATCGATGATATCAGGTATCAACAGCATCTGAGTCGCGACTTCTTTCTTTGCCAGCGCGGCCTTCAGTCGTTCATAGACAAGCCGTTCATGGGCCGCATGTTGATCAACGATAACCAGACCATCTTCGGTCTGCGCCACAATATAATTTTCATGGATTTGCGCGCGTGCCGCACCCAGTGGCAGATGAGCTGCTTCTGGCTCAGATTGCTCCGCCTGCATGGGTCTGGTGTCCGTGGACGGGTTTTGAAACGCTTCAAAACCGGTGTTGGCACCGGGCGCACCATAGGCAGACTGTAAGGGTTCAGAAAACCCACTATTCTGCGCTGCATCTCGTGCATCCGGCACATCCGGAAAATCGGGCCTGAAAGCTGATTGTTGCCAGTCTGATGGACGCGTTGAAGGAATGTGACGCCGCTGAAGCAGCGCCAGTGCCTCTGCTCCACCTGTGGTGGCCGAGCGGTGACCGGTTGCCGCCATAGCCTCCCGGATTGCACCAATGATCAGGCCACGCACCAGCGCGGCGTCCCGAAAGCGGACATCGGCTTTGGTGGGGTGAACATTGACATCCACCTGATGTGGGTCGATGTCGACAAACAGAACGGCTACGGGATGACGGTGTTTCGACTGAAAATCCGAATAGGCTGCGCGCAATGCACCCAGTAACTGTCGGTCCCTGACAGGGCGCCCATTGACGAAGAAAAACTGCTGAAGCGTGTTTGCGCGATTGAAGGTCGGCAGGGCTGCAAACCCCGTAAGCCGAACGTCTTCGCGCACGGCATCAATGGCAACCGCATTGTCACGGAACTCTTTTCCCATGACCTGGGTAATGCGCGACAGGAGCGCCGCATCTCCAGTGGCCGCGCCGTAATCGAGCGCTGTGCGGTCTGGTCCTGCCAGGGAAAACCGAATGTTGGGATGCGCCAGCGCAAGGCGCTTCACCACGTCAGTAATGGCGGAAGTTTCAGCGCGGTCACTCTTTAGAAATTTCAGGCGCGCTGGCGTGGTAAAAAACAGGTTCCGCACTTCAATCTGGGTTCCGGTATTCAATGCCGTCGGGCTGACAGGAGATTTCTGTCCACCATCGATTGTAAGCGCCCAGCCAGTGTCTGCGCCTTGCTGTCTGGTCTTGATGGACAATTCTGCGACCGAACCAATTGACGGCAATGCTTCACCGCGAAAGCCGAGGCTTTGAATATCAAACAGGTCATTTTCATTGAGCTTGCTGGTGCAGTGGCGCTCAACTGCCAATGCCAGGTCGTCTGCATTCATGCCGACGCCATTATCCGTGACCCTGAGCATGGTCTTGCCGCCGCTTGCAGTCACGATGTCAATTCGGGTCGCTTCAGCGTCAATCGCGTTTTCGACCAGTTCCTTGATCACACTGGCAGGCCGCTCCACCACTTCGCCAGCGGCAATGCGGTTTATGGTGCCTTCCGTCAATTGTCGGATGATCATTGCATGAACTCCCAGCACAAACGCCGAGGTATCTTCACCCCGGTGATTCGGTCGTCACATTATAGATTTTATGCAGGTCAGTCGCGCCAGCGTTTCCAAAGAGACCCAAACAGGGTTCTGGCTTCGGTGCTCTCTTCAAAATCATCCGGCTGCGGCGCATTGGCTGAGGGCACGCGATATTCAACCGGTGGATCTGTCAGATATTTACGCTCTGTTGGGTCCAGACTGTTCATCGACGCGCGCTGCTCACGGAATTTACGCTGGGCTTCCAGACGCTGTGCCGTGTTCATTTCGGTTACATCAATAGGGCTGACATTCGGGTCCGCATCACGGCTTGAGCCTCGGGCCAGACGTCCGCGACGAAACTCTTCGGGAATTTCACCCGATGTATTTGCTGTCGGCTTGTTTCTATCCGGATCATTCGGCCATGCAGCAGATTGTGACAGAGCCAGCTTTTCTTCAGGAGCCGGCAATTGCGAAGATGGTGGAAGTACCAGTTCAGACCGGGCCTGATATTCAATCGGATCTTTTTTCTTCGGGCCAGCACCAAGATTTCCGGTCAATTCCTGAATCATGGACATTTCAGGCGATTTGCCGGTGCCATAAGTCGGTGTATTGCACCCAGCTAACGCCAGAAGCGAGGCCAGGAGGCCAAAAGCTGCGGTTGCCTTAAGGGCACGTTTTAAGGACTTCGTGACGGTCAATACAACACCCGTTCTCACTCATATGGCTATTCTGTAAATGCGCTTTTGACAGAAAACCTTAAACAAACTTTCACTACCGGACGCTTTTGTGCAACCAAAATGGCGCAATTAAGACCCGTCCGGCTTCTCAGGGGCCGATCCCGGCCAGATCATGTCATACAGGAGCAGCACAAATCCTGCAACGATTGCAACATCAGCGACGTTAAAGACATACCAGTAAAAATTAAACGCGTGCAGAGAAACAAAATCCGCGACTGCGCCATAGATCACCCGGTCAATCGTATTGCCAAGCCCACCGCCAATCACGAGTGCTGCGCCTATGCAGAACCATTTTGTCTGAACACGGTTTGCCCAGATCCAGATGGCCACACATGCGGCCAGACCAACACCGACAAGGAACCACCGCCCAGCATCACTGTTCTGTTGAAACAGGCCATAACTGATCCCCCGATTCCACACCATCAAAAGGTCCATATACGGGTTCAGAACAATCTTCTGCCCTTGCCGAAGACCAAGCCCATACAGAATTCCGTATTTTGATGCCTGATCCAGAATCAATAGAATGGCGGCCCAGCGCAAAACAAAGGCTGCGCTGGGGCTCCACAAGGCCAGGTTTTGGGGCCACCGCGGACCAGTCTTCACAAGCTATGCCTCCAAAAGACCGGCAGCTGCCAACTCGCGCAGTGCCCGAGCATCGCGCAGCGTGACTTCCGGGTAATCCGGGTCCTGCCCAATTTCAGTGGAATATTTCCAGGAGCGTGCGCATTTCTGC
>CAZOCA010000083.1:0-8757 GCA_964578105.1 uncultured Pararhizobium sp. | reverse complement strand
GCCGGGCACACAACAGCCTCCAGTTCCTTGTCGACATCCTACTATACCACTTGGGAACTGTCGGCTGATCGCGCCAATGCTGTGCGTGGGCTGCTCAGTGAAAACGGCATACGCAATGACCGTTTTCACTCGGTGACAGGCAAATCCGATCAGGAGCCCTTGTTCCCGAATGATCCGTTTCTGGCCGCAAATCGGCGGGTTAGTATTTTGTTGATGGCGGAGAAGCCACCTTTGCCACCCGGCTTCAAGCCTTAGCGCCTGTTCTGACTTTCAGGTTTGCAGCTCTATTCACACTATTTGGGTAAGGTGCCCACAGATGTGGTTCAACGTGGGCCCTGTTTGGTTTTGGTTAACGATTGCTTGCTATTCTTGGTTTGCATTTGGTTACCATTAGGCTATTTCAGATCCGATGTGATAAAATCTCGCTGTTGCTGTAAAGTAAAACGAAGGAAATTTGTTGTGTTGAGCGCGTTTACTCCATTGCTGTCCCGTCTATCTAATGGTCTTTCCAACGGCCTGGCCAAAGGCGTGAAATGTCTTGCATTGATGATTGTTGCGCTTGGTATGAGCGTTGCCTCAGGTCATGCAGCTGATCCGGAAACTGATTTTCTGGCCCAGTTTAAAGGTAAGTGGAGTGGCACCGGGCGCGTTTTGGCCGGCCCTGACAAGGGCACGGATTTTAAATGCGCTCTGAACGGCAAACCCAGCCGAACTGGTGTAAAGATTTCCATGGATGGGAAGTGTTCGATTGGTCGCCTGTCCGCGCGCATGGGCGCAAGCATCAAGTATTCTGCGGGTGTCCAGAAATATATCGGTCGCTTTATGGGTGGTGCCAAAGGCAATGGTATGGACATTTACGGTGATCGCCAGGGCAATGCACTGAAGCTTCGCCTCAGTCGCGGAACAACTCAGGGCAGCATGGATTTGCTGCTGCAGAAAAAAGACCTGATGCGGGTTATTATTTCTGTAACCGACTCAGAACGCGGCCGGACCATTCCTGTTATTGCAATGGATCTGAACAAGACCCGCAGTGCCGCTTCACTCAACGACTGATACTGATTTTCGCAGTCTCTGGATTATCTAACGCATTCGTGATCATGACATGTGACTGTCATCACGCAATGGTTTCTTGCTTGTCATGCGCCCTGTCGTAATACTCCAACAATCTTTGAAAAGACTGGATGCATGACATGAAGAAAATTCTATTGACTGCTTTTGTTGCTGGAGCCATTGGCTTTGTTGCCGGGAATGCCTTTTGGTATCTTGCCTCGCCTTTGTGGATCGACAACGTTGTTTCCGAAGAATTGCCGGCCGCTCTGCAGACCAATCAAGTGGCGCAGGGCAGCTTCCGTGATGCTGACAGCTCCCATAAAGGCAAAGGCAATGCGACCATTTTTGAGATTGCGACCGGTTCAAATGTTCTGCATCTGACCGACTTTGAAACGACAAATGGGCCTGATCTGGAAGTTTGGTTGGTCAAGGCTTCGGACATCCAATCATCAGCGGATGTGAAGGGCAGCGACTGGCTGTCTCTGGGGCGGCTCAAGGGTAATATTGGCGATCAAACCTACATTATTCCTGAAGGAACTGACATTTCTGAATATCGCTCCGTTGTGATCTGGTGCGAGCAATTCGGTGTGCTTTTCTCTCCGGCAGATCTGTCGAGTTGAGTTTTCTGACAAATTGGTAATCCAAGTTTTACTTGCGATTCGAAATTCCCGGACCCATAGTGAAGAAGCTCGGGTGGCAGCTATGCCCGAGGGATAATAGAGACGACCAGGCAAATAGCCTCGGGATAATAATACGGGACGGCGTGGCATCTATACTTGTGGCAGGAACTCTGTGGGTGGAGCAGAACCTGGTAAATGCGCCGTCGGATAATAATAAGATGATCCAGTTCCCTTTGTATTCATGCTGCTGATCGAGCGTTAACGCGTGTGCCTGACTGGTGCCCGCAAAGTCAGACTAAGGGAAAAGGATTTCTCCCATGCGCCAAAGTGGCACAGTAAAGTTTTTTAATGGCTCCAAAGGGTTCGGCTTCATCACTCCAGATGATGGCAGCACCGATGTATTTGTCCATATTTCAGCAGTACAGGCGTCTGGTCTGCCGGAATTGCAGGATAATATGCGTGTGTCTTTTGAAACAGAACCGGATAAACGCGGCAAAGGCCCTAAGGCCGTTGACCTGCAAATGGAAGGTTAACCCCTTCAACAAATCAGCCCGCCTCATGTTATGGGGCGGGCCTCCTGCAATTTCCACTTTACTGCCACTTGCTTGCGCTCGTGCTGTCTATTCGGCTGCAACGTGTTGAGCGAGCTGACCGTTTACGAGCCTGTCATAGTCTTGCATCAAGGTGCGAACGATCTCTCCGACAGAGAAACTATACGGTCCAATCTCTGAGACTGGTGTTACCTCAGCTGCTGTGCCGGTCAGGAAACATTGTTCGAATTCGGCCATTTCCTCTGGAAGGATGACCCTTTCAATCACTTCAAATCCACGGCGTTTTGCCAGATCTATGGCGGTGCGGCGGGTAATGCCATCCAGAAAACAGTCTGGAATTGGCGTATGAATAACACCATCTTTGATGAAGAAAATGTTGGCGCCCGTTGCTTCGGCAACCTGACCGCGCCAATCCAGCATCAAAGCATCGGCATACCCGTTTTTTTCTGCTGCATGTTTGGACAGGGTACAGATCATATACAGCCCTGCAGCCTTTGAGTTGCAGGGGGCTGTTCTTGGGTCTGGCCTGCGATACTGCGCCATATCCAGACGAATTCCCTTCAAACGCTCTTCCGGGTCGAAATAGGATGGCCATGCCCACGCCGCTATGGCCACATTAATGGTATTGCGTTGTGCCGAAACGCCCATCATTTCGCTGCCGCGCCATGCAATGGGGCGAATATAGGCGTCTATCAGGTTCTGACGTTTCAGAAGTTCCAATGTAGCTTCGTTCAGGGCATCCGCGCTGTATGGGATCTCAAATCCAAGGATTTCAGCGGATTTGTGCAGCCGTTCGGTGTGTTCTTCCAGTTTGAAGATCTTCCCCGAATAGGCGCGCTCTCCTTCAAATACTGAACTTGCGTAGTGCAAACCATGAGTCAGGACATGCAGTTGCGCATCTGCCCAGGGGACAAATTTGCCATTGTACCAAATATCACCTTCCATTTGGTCAAACGGAACTCCAGCCATCGATTTTTCCCCTTTTGGTCTGCCTGCTTTTTCTGCTGGCTAGTTACTATGCATCGCCTTTACAAAATGATCCACTATTTGCGAAACACCCGAAAGAGGCCGTATAAAGCATTTGCGGGGGCTCGTCCTACCGCACAGACTTTTATGATCCGGCTTTTGTGATCTGACATTTCGCAGTATCGTTTTGTTTTCGCGGGATGATACGCATCAATCTGTCCTGTGATGCGCGAATTGGGTAACAAATGGAAAGAAATATGTCAATAAGGCTGACATAATCTATGAATGAAATTGCAAAAAATGATGCTGACGAATTGCGAGAGGCTGACCTCGCTGAATCATCATCAGATGAAACTGTATTTATTGAATTGCTGTTCTTCGCTTATCGCGACTTTGTAAGTGATCCTGATGCATTGCTGCAGGAATACGGTTTTGGGCGTGCCCATCACCGTGTGGTTCATTTCGTGGCGCGCAATCCGGGGATCTCTGTGGCCGAATTGCTGGATATACTCCAGATTACCAAGCAAAGTCTGGCTCGGGTGTTGAAGCAATTGGTGGAAACAGGTTTCGTTCAGCAGCAACAGGGCGCGCAGGATCGACGGCAAAGGCTGTTGTTTACGACCGAGAGGGGCGAGGCGCTGTTCGATAAATTGCGAGAGCCACAGTCTCGCCGCATCAAAAATGCATTAAGTGGACTTGATGCCCGTGATCGTGCAGGGGCGGAGCGATTTCTATCCTATCTGATCAATGAGGATGAACGCTCCATGGCGTTGCGCCTATCCAATGCGGTTGATCGTTAGGGTCAAGGTTTTGATATATTTGCCTTTGAATTGAAGGCCACGAAAATCAAAAAGGGACAGCCGGGAGCCGGTTGGAATTAGCGCGATGAGTGTTACTGAAGCTGCTCAGACACCCCAGGCAGGCAACTCAGCCGGCGGGACCATACTTGAAGACGATGCGCCTCATCTTCTGATCGTCGATGATGACAGTCGCATCCGATCTTTGTTGTCACGCTTTCTGACGGATAAGGGATTTCGGGTGACCCTTGCCGAAGATGCCAAATCGGCACGAAACTACCTCCAGAATTTTCATTTCGATTTGATGATTCTGGATGTCATGATGCCCGGCGAGAGCGGCATTGAGCTGACAGAATCGCTGCGTGAAGACAATAATATCGCCATTTTGATGCTCACGGCCCGTGCGGAAACAGATCATAGAATCTCAGGTCTTACCGCCGGTGTTGATGACTATCTGGCAAAGCCCTTTGATCCGACCGAACTGCTTCTGCGCGTGAACAGTATTTTGCGGCGCAGTACTATTCCCGCTGTACCCTTGGTCGAATTTGTCTGCTTCGGACCTTATACTTTTCATCTGGCAAGGGGGGAATTGAAGCGCGGTGACGCGATCATCAGACTGACTGATCGTGAAAAGGAAATGCTGCGCAGCTTTTCCGAGCGCGCCGGTCAGACGGTCCCGCGCCATGAACTTCTTGGTGAAGAGGCCGACGCCAGCGAGCGTACCGTTGACGTTCAGATCAACCGGCTGCGGCGCAAGATTGAAACAGACCCATCAAATCCACTGTTCCTGCAAACAGTCCGTGGTGTTGGCTATCGGCTCATGTCAGAATAGAGTGCAACCCACTTCTGTTCTGGAACAGGATCTGAACCGCATTGACGGATAGAGCCATAAAGCGCGACCTGACCGTGTCGCACCCCAGTGTCGGGGTGTCGAAACGATCGCGACTATCCGGCCATATCAAACGGCTCCTGCCGACCAGCCTGTTCGGCCGCTCCCTGATTATTGTGGTTGCACCTATGGTGTTGCTGCAATCTGTTTTGGCTTTTGTCTTTCTGGAGCGACACTGGGAGTTGGTGACACAACGCATGTCGGAGGCTGTGGCACGGGAAATGGCTGCCGTCGTTGCGTTGCTTGAGGCACATCCGCAAGATGCGGACATTCAATCGACTATTGATGTTGCATCAAACCATCTTGGATTGCGGGTGTCAGTTTTGCCTGAGGCTGTTCTGCCTCCCCGCTCCAGCCAGCCGTTTTTCAATCTGCTTGACCGAACGTTGGCGCGTGAAATCAATGCGGCAGTTGGCAAACCTTTCTGGATCGATACGGTTGGCGATTCTACTGTCATTGAGGCGCGTATATTGCTGGAGGACAAGGTGGTGCGCATATTTGCGCGGCGCAGCCAGGCTTATGCGACCAACTCTCACATTTTTTTGGTCTGGATGGTGGGCACTTCTTTGGTGCTGCTGTTCATTGCGGTGATTTTTCTGCGCAATCAGATACGCCCGATTCAGCGTTTGGCGGAAGCTGCTGAGCGTTTTGGACGGGGGCACTCGATCGCTGACCTTGGTCACTCAGGCGCTCGTGAAGTGCGGCAAGCTTCCCACGCTCTGGTGGAAATGGGCGAACGGATTGAGCGGCAAGTTGAGCAACGCACGACTATGCTGGCGGGCGTCAGCCATGATCTGCGTACGATTTTGACGCGGTTTCGACTGCAACTGGCCATGATGGAAGCTTCAGAAGACAGCCGTGCACTTCTCGATGACGTCGATGATATGGAAGGCATGTTGAACGACTATATGGCCTTTGCCAGCGACAACGCTCAGGAGCCTACGGCTGTTGTGAATCTGGAGGAAATGCTGCGTTCATTGTGTGAACACGCTGAACTTCAGAATGTGCCTTGCGGCTATTCAATAGATGGTGTGATGCAGATCGATGTCAGACCAAATGCCCTTAAACGATGCCTGGGCAATCTGGTCAGCAATGCCTGCAGATATGGCACATCTGTCGAGATCAGCGCGGTTCGAAAGGGTGAGGTGCTGTCAATTAAAGTGGATGATGATGGACCGGGCATACCCCAAGAGGTGCACGAGGACGTTTTCAAGCCGTTTTTCCGCTTGGATGAAGCGCGTAATCAGGATGAAAGCGGAACTGGGCTTGGTCTGGCCATAGCGCGGGATATTGCTTTGGCGCATGGCGGTGATATCAGCTTGCAAGAGAGCCCTCGTGGCGGGTTGCGGGCAGAGCTGATTATTCCACTGGGATAGCCTGACCACCTGAAAGGTGGCCAGGCATATTATTCAATTATCAGTTCTAGCTGTTTCAGGCCGCGTTTGCTTCGATCTGTTTTGAATCTGCATTGCTGCGGGCGATTTCGATCTTGCGGGGCTTCATGGCTTCGGGAAGCTCACGGACAAGATCGATGTGCAACAAGCCGTTTTCCATCTTCGCGCCAACAACGTTCACGTAATCGGCCAGTTGGAAACGGCGCTCAAAACTTCTGCCGGCAATGCCGCGATACAGAACGTCTGATTTGTCATCATCATTTTCGGATTTATCGCCTTTTACAGTGAGAGCGTTTTCGCGGCTCTCGATACTGATTTCTTCATCGCTGAAGCCGGCAACGGCCATGCTGATCCGATAGGCGTTTTCGCCCGTGCGTTCAATATTATAGGGGGGGTAGGATGAACCGGGCGTGTCTGCGGTGGCCATGCCGTCCAGCAATTTGAACAGGCGGTCGAAACCAACAGTGGACCGGTAAAGGGGACTTACGTCGAATGTACGCATATCTATTCTCCATTGAGCAACAGTTACGATTTATGTTTCAGCAAATTGAACCCTGATGCAGACATTTATGTCGTTCATTTTGTGGCATCTTGTGGCGTTCGTTCCGCTGTGCAGACCCTGTATTGGCGCCTGCTTCTAAGAAGTAGGTGTGCTTTTTTGCGTTTCAAGATAATTTTTTTCGGCCTGAAACGGCAGAAAACCCACGTTCAAACTGCCATTTTCCAACATGAACTGAATCTGAACGGAGCTTTCCGGTTTCGTTCAGCATGATTTTGGCATCTTCGCTTCATCAAAGTCCGGTCCACCAGATTTCAATCTGAAATGACATTCACTCCGGGCACCAGTTAAGGAGAAATAAGATGTTGAAAAAAACACTGATCGCAGCTTCCGCCCTGACAATGGCTACTCTTGCAACTGCCCCGGCTAAGGCTGACGGCTTCTATTTCGGTTTTTACGGCAATGGCGGTGGTTTTGGTATCCATAGTGATCGCCATACACCACGCTATGTACAGCCACGTACGGTACACCGTGCCCTGTCCCGCAAGCAGATACGCAAGCATTTGCGTCATCGTGGCTTCCGCGACTTTCGCAAGATCAACCGCCGCGGTGGTGATTACATTGTGGTTGCCAAAGCACGCAGAGGCCAATTTGTCCGCCTTCGGGTGAATGCATATACCGGCCATATCGAGCGCCGCAACCGCCTTCGCTGAAGTCCATAAAGTTTGCAGGGTCGTTCAACGGCACCCCCCGATGGCTGTGGTACCTGTACATAGTTTCCACACCTAGCCCTGCAAAGCCGGCGACGCATTAGCGTCGCCGGTTTTTTTTATTGAGATTCACGACTGTTGAATAGTTGCGCTTTCCACTTTCGTTAAATGAGTTTGCCCATTGAGTTTGCCCATTGAGTTTGCCCATTGAGTTTGAAAGTGGAAATCAACCACAATGTCAGGCCTGTTGTCCTTAAGAAGGTTGATTTCTTCCATGCGAAGGCTTTTATGGAACCCTGAAGAGCGCTTAAACATGGAGCCTGGCCTCAGGACAGTGCCTCTTCTGCCAACTTGATGAGGATATTTATGTGAGCCAGGCACTCGTTTTGGACGAAACAGAAACCAATAGTGAAGCTGAGACGGAAGATTTGCGTCCCGGTCTTGTTTCTGTTGCCGACAATCCGACGCCGGAAGGTGGCATCCTGCAATGGTTGGATAGTGGTGGGGTCAAATTGCGCTGTGTGCGTTGGCCTGCCTCTGTTCGGGATGTTCGCGGGACGGTCTGCCTTGTTCAGGGCCGCAGCGAATACATTGAAAAATACTATGAGGTGATCGCTGATCTGCGCGGCCGGGGATTTGCTGTGCTGACGTTCGATTTTCGCGGGCAGGGCGGTTCTGACCGCCTGTTGCAGCAGCAGGAACGCGGTCATGTGGACCATTTCTCAGACTATGTGGCCGACCTTGAAACGGTGATGTCAGAGGTTCTGCTGCCTGAGTGTCCGGCCCCATTTTATGCTCTTGCCCATTCCATGGGCGGGGCAGTTATGCTGCACAGTCTGGAAAACGGTCGGCTGGTATTTGACCGAATCGTGCTGTCAGCGCCCATGATAGGGTTGGCGCGCAAGCGGCCACGGCAAAAGACGCTGGCAAAGATTGTTCGGTTCTTAAACGGATTTGGGCTGGGTGAGCGGCGGATGCCGTTTTCCCGACAAACTGCCTTTGAAACCATGAATATGGACAAGAATATTCTGACAAGCGATCCGGACCGGCTTCAGAAGGCAACCCGCACACTGCGTAAGGCGCCATACCTTAAAATCAGCGAGCCGACAGTCGGATGGGTTCATTCAGCGTGTCAGGCCATGGACGGCTTTCAGGACCCTGAATTCGGGTTTAACAACCGCACACCTGTGCTGATGGTTGCATCGGGAAATGACGACGTTGTGTCTCTGGCAGCAATTGAAAAACTGGCGCATTCCATGCGCTCTATCTGGCATATTGTCG
>CAZOCA010000082.1:0-8781 GCA_964578105.1 uncultured Pararhizobium sp. | reverse complement strand
ATGTAAGAAAGAGCAAGGCAACTGCTGTTGCTGCACCAGCGGCCATGATCACATCCCTGGTCAAATGGTCGGAAAGAGCGATTGTCTCATCCTGCTTCGAGAAAGCATGGCCGGGACCAGGAATACGCAAAATGAGCTGATAGATAAATCCAGTGTCGAACTGTTCGAGGGAAACATCGACGGTTTTGTCATCCAAATTATGGCGAAATTTTTCGCCATTCAGTTGAACGTCTTGCCAGGTCAGAGACGGTTGATAGCCAAAACTGGCCAGAATATCACCTGTCGGGCTGAGCACTTTTCCGCCCAGGATGATATCCTGCAAGATGAACTGTTTTCCGAGCGCTGCAATCTGTTGAGCATTTAAAAAATCCTGGACCGACGCGCCTGCCTGCATGCCCAGCAGAACACGCTCGATCGACGCATCAACAGTTGCTTTCGTCTTCTGCTCCTGAGTCAGGAAGTGCCATCCGGCAAGACCACAGAAGGACACCAGCGCGACGACAATCCAAACCCTCAGGAACAAACGAATTGCGGGAAGAAATTGATGCACTTTAGGCGCAAAAGACTTGGGATCTGCAGACTGAACCAGCCTTTCAGTCCTTAGCTTTGGCTCACTAATTGAGGCGTTTAACGCCATGATGTACCAGTGGTGTTGTTGTTAATAATCTACCAATAGTACCCATAATGTGTTGATAAACTATTTCATAAGTAGTTGGGGGCACTGACTTCTGGGCTTTGGGAATTTCAGGCCAGATGCTAGAGCCAATTCAAGATTTAACTCAGTGGACGCATTTATGACCGATAGATTTGCCTTTCAGACATTTGATCCCGGATTTACAGACGCCACGGCTCCAGCACATTGCATACCGATTTATCTGCTGACTGCAGATAATGTCATGTTCGAAGATGATCCATTCGAGGCAATAAGTCTGCGTGCCAAAAACTGGATCAAGGCATCCAATTTCGGCGCAGCGAGTGGCGCAATACTTCTTGTCCCGGATGATGAAGGGTTCCTGTCCTGCATTGTGCTTGGCGTTGGACCGACGGATGTCGGGGATCAGGACCCTCTGATTGTCGGCGCGTTGCCACAGGCCCTGCCAGGCGGTGACTATCGGATTGCCTATGGAGAGAACATCACCCGTGATCGCGCCCGCGACGCGTTGGCTTGGGCGTTGGGGTCCTATAAATTCGACCGCTACAAGAAAATGAGTTCTGCTGAACCGAAATTGTGCCTCGATCAGGATGTCACGAATCTGGACGAAGTACGGGCACTTGCCCGCGCCACGGCTTTTGGCCGCGATCTGGTGAGTACCCCGGCCAATGATATGGGGCCGAAAGAAATAGCGGATGCAGCCCAAGCGCTGGCCAGCGCCTATGATGTTCCGTGCAAAATTACCGTTGGCGAAGACTTGCTGACGGATAACTTTCCGATGATCCACGCTGTTGGCCGTGCCAGTGAACATGCGCCAAGGCTGGTCGACTTTTCCTGGGGTGCGACGCGCAATCCAAAGGTGACGCTTGTCGGCAAGGGTGTGGCTTTCGACTCTGGCGGCCTCGACATCAAGTCGGCCGCGGGCATGTTGTTGATGAAGAAAGACATGGGCGGCGCGGCCAATGTTCTGGCACTGGCCTCCGCAATTATGGCAACAGATCTGCCGGTTCGATTGCGCGTCATCATTCCCTGTGTGGAAAATGCCATTTCCGGCTCTGCCTTCCGGCCGGGTGATGTTCTGACCAGCCGATCTGGCCGCACGGTTGAAATTGGCAACACGGATGCGGAAGGTCGCCTGATCCTGGCCGATGCATTGACCCTGGCAAGTGAAGATGATCCTGATCTGATTGTTGATATGGCAACGCTGACGGGTGCTTCACGGGTTGCGCTTGGCACTGATATTCCAAGTATGTTTTCAAACAATGATGCGTTCGCAGCAGATTTGCAGGCAACCTCGCTGGCAGAAGCAGACCCGCTGTGGCAATTGCCTTTGTGGCAGCCCTATAAAAAGTCACTCGACAGCAAGATCGCAGATATCAACCATATCTCCTCCGGTGGATATGGTGGTGCCATTACGGCTGCGCTGTTTCTGTCGAGCTTCGTCGCCGCCGATACAAAGTGGGCTCATATTGATCTGATGGCTTATAATCTGACGACAAGGCCCGGCAAGCCGGCTGGTGGCGAGACACAGGGAATGCGCGCTTTATACGCATGTCTGAAAAATCTTTACGCACAGGATCAATAAAGATACGGTTCCGAAACGAAACCCAATTACGGACTGTATTTTAACCAATGCCGGTCAATCTACGCCCAGCCCAAGCGCTCTATCTGTGGCACAAGGCCAATCTGGCCATGGTGCTTGATGACGAGCCCGATCTGTCTCAACGGCAATGGGCTGTGCTGTTGTCGATTTATCTGGAGTCACCGCCCCATACGGTGCGCGGTTTGGCCCAGAAGCTGGGTGTGACCAAACCTGTGATCACGAGGGCCCTTGATACGATGGGTGGTTGGGGTCTTGTATCAAGGCGCAGGGACCCGGAAGATCGACGCAATGTGGTGATCCAGCGTACAGTTGAGGGATCACTGTTTCTGGAACGTGCTGGCGATGTTATCGCCCGAATGGCAGAAGAGGTGCCCCGATGAGTGATATGTCTACACTGGATCGCAGGCTGCACGCCTTTCGCGATGATTTGGCGGATGAGCGGCTGAAGGATCGCGTCGACGCAGCCAATTATGTGGCAGGTACAGCATTCATTGTCAGGACGCCGACAGCGCCCATCCACAGAAGACCTGATTTTACATCAACCATGGAAACCGAAGCTGTGATGGGGGAAACTTTCACGGTCTTCGATCAAAGTGGTGATTGGTGTTGGGGGCAGTTACAGAGCGACAATTATGTTGGCTATATGCCGGCTGGCAACCTTGTAAGCAAAGACCGCTCCGTGTCCGCAAATGTGCAGATTGTGGTGCAACGCAGCTTTGTCTATCCGAATGCCGAACTGCGTGATCCGCCCCTGATGCAGCTGTCCATGAGCGCTCAGTTGCGCACAACCGGAACTGCCGAAACACGCGGTACGCAATATCAATTGGTCACATTGCCGGATGGAATTGAGGGCGCTGTAATTGCGCGCCATGTTCAGCCGCTGGACAAGCGTGATGCGGACTGGGTTGCCTATGCCGAACAGTTTCTCTACGTGCCTTACCTTTGGGGTGGACGGTCCAGCATCGGGCTTGATTGTTCTGCCCTTGTGCAAATAGCCCGGCAAACCGCTGGTAAAACAGCCTTACGGGATTCCGATATGCAAGGCAAAATGGGGCATGAACTGGAACTCACGGCAGATTTTTCGGGTTTACAGCGCGGCGATCTGATTTTCTGGCCCGGCCATGTTGCCATCATGTTGGACGCAACCAACATCATTCATACCAACGGATTTCATATGGCAACCGCCATTGAGCCTCTTGCGCAGGCAGAAGCGCGGATTGCGGCCCATTACGGAAAAATCAGCCATGCCATGCGGCCAGATTAAACCTGGAAACCTACTGGTTTTGTCAGATATGTTTGCAGCCCTGACCGAAATGACTACATAGGGCACCTACGAACATGTGGTAGCGGATGCGATGCGCCTGTCCGCGCCTGGATCGGCTCAGTAAAATGGAGCATTTATGAGTAAATCAGACGCCATGCCTTTGTGGCATGGGACAACCATTCTGACCGTTCGCAAGGGCGGCAAGGTTGTGATTGCCGGCGATGGTCAGGTCAGCCTTGGTCAAACCGTCATCAAGCACAATGCCAAAAAGGTCCGGCCTCTTGGTCGCGGTCAGGTTATTGCCGGTTTTGCCGGAGCAACGGCAGATGCGTTCACACTGTTTGAACGGCTGGAAGCCAAGCTGGAGCAGTATCCTGATCAATTGACCCGCGCCTGTGTTGATCTGGCCAAGGATTGGCGGACGGACCGCTATCTGCGTCGGCTGGAAGCCATGATGCTGGTGGCTGATAAATCCGTTTCTCTGGTTCTGACCGGGACCGGCGATGTGCTGGAACCACCAGCCGGTGTCATGGGTATTGGCTCTGGCGGAAATTATGCACTGTCTGCTGCAAAAGCTTTGATTGATATGGATTTATCTGCCGAGGAAATTGCACGCAAATCCATGGCAATTGCTGCTGATATCTGCGTTTACACCAATGATCAGGTCGTCGTGGAAAGCCTGGACAGCGAGTAAACCGGCCAAGATGACCCATCAGATTGATCTTCCTGCAGCGGTGAAAGCCGGGATTATCAGCCCCGACCAGGCGGCTGATCTTGTTGCGTTCGGCAATCGCGATCTGCTGAGAACCGTAGCGGATACCAGCCGGGCAACAGATGATCGTGAAACTTTTCGACTGATTGGTGGCTTCAACGATATCTTCGTGACCATCGGAATCGTTCTGCTACTGACCGGCCTTGCGTTTTCACTTGGCTCAGTCATGAACCAGTCAATGGTGGCCCAGTTCGCCATTATGGGCGCTGTGATCTGGTTGCTGGCAGAGTATATCAGCCGCATCAAGCGCATGAAGCTGCCCAGCACGGTACTGGCCCTTGGTTTTCTTGTTTGCATTGGCGGCCTGTTGCAGATCTGGCTGGATCAAAGGTTTGATTTTGCCGAACCTGATAATGCGCTGGCAGCACTGGTGCTGCTGGATCAGGGCCAGACTGCCGGTCTTATGGGTTTTTCGATAATCCTGGCTGTATCTGCCATCTATTTCTGGCGGTTCCGCGTGCCTGTGGAAGCGGCCATCATAGCGCTGGCCGCAACCGGCCTTGTCACTGTGGGCGCCAGCGAATTGTTCATGGACGAAGTTGCACAAGGTCAGGTTCGGCTCTCCAGTGCTTCAGATGTATTGCAGCTGCTGCAGCGTTTGCTGGTCTTGCCACTGATCTGCGGTTTGGTGATTTTTGCCACGGGCATTTATCTGGATTTCAAGGACCGCAACCGCCTTACAACCATGTCTGATGCAGCCTTCTGGCTTCATCTGATTTCCGCACCAATGATTGTGCATCCCCTGTTTATTCTGTCCAGCGGTCAGGATGTCGGCTTTGGCTCCATTGAGCCCGGGACCGCAGCTACGGTTGGTCTTGTTGCGCTGATGGTGATCATCGTGCTGATTTCACTGGCCATTGATCGGCGTGCATTGCTGATCCCCACACTAACCTATTTCGGTGCCCTTGGCATTTATCGCATCGTTGAAAATGCGTCCGACAATACGGGCATACCTCCTTTTGCTCTGGTGCTGCTGGTGATCGGCGCGCTGATCATCATATTCGGCATGGGCTGGCAACGAATCCGGCACATGGTCATCGGCACGCTTTTACCCAATCGATGGTTGGCCGCATTGCCACCAATCAAAGTTTAAGGTGCCGGAGCATGTCATCTTTTGCGCCGTCAATCACGTTCCAAGCTTTGACTGAATCTGCATTTCCCATGTTGCAGAAATGGCTGAGCACACCACATGTTCGCTTGTGGTGGGGGGAACCTGAGCATGAAATTGAATTGATGCGGCAATCCATGACGCATCCGTTTGAACAGGGATTTGTGGCGTCGGCAGATCAACAGGAATTTGGTTATATTCAACAATGGCGGCCAACAGACTATCCGAACGAGGAACCCTGGGCTGCGGATTTGCCAAAAGATGCCGTAGGAATTGATGCGTTTATTGGTGACACCACCATGATAGGCAAAGGGCTTGGTACCGCAATGGTACATGCCTTTTGTGCAAAGCTCTTTGGTGAGGGTGCAGACTATCTGGTGATCGACCCGGATGCCAAAAACATGAATGCTGTAAAAGCATATGGAAAAGCAGGGTTTAAACACCTGCTCGATTACACGACGCCAACAGGCGTGACACATTTGATGGACCTAACAAGAAGCCGTTTTCAGAGGACTTTATGACTAATTTTTCTCCACGTGAGATCGTTTCCGAACTTGATCGCCACATCATCGGGCAACAAGATGCCAAGCGTGCTGTGGCCGTTGCGCTGCGCAATCGCTGGCGCCGCATGCAATTGGAAGGGGTCATGCGCGAAGAAGTGCTGCCCAAGAACATTTTGATGATCGGACCGACAGGTGTCGGTAAGACCGAAATTGCCCGCCGTCTGGCGAAGCTCGCCAATGCGCCCTTCATCAAGATCGAAGCCACCAAATTCACAGAGGTCGGCTATGTGGGTCGTGATGTGGAACAGATCATCCGCGATCTGATTGAAGTTGCGATTGCGCAAACACGGGAAAAGAGCCGAAAAACGGTTGAAGCCAAAGCACATTTGCAGGCTGAAGAACGCGTGCTGGACGCCTTGGTGGGTGATACGGCCAGCCCGTCAACGCGTGAATCCTTCCGCAAAAAATTGCGTGATGGCAGTATGGATGACAAGGAAATCGAGATCGAGTTGCGTGATACGTCCAGCCCACTTGGTGGCATGGACATTCCAGGCATGCCCGGCGGCAGTGTCGGCGTCATGAACCTCAATGATCTGTTCGGCAAAGCCATGGGCGGGCGCACAAAAAAGCGCCGGGTGAACGTGCGGGACAGTTATGGTCTGCTGCTGAGCGAAGAAGCCGACAAGATGCTCGATGAAGAGAAGGTCGTGACAGATGCCATTTCGATGGTGGAAAATGACGGCATCGTGTTTCTCGACGAGATCGACAAAATCTGCGCGCGGGCAGATCGTGGCGGTGCGGACGTCTCCCGTGAAGGCGTTCAACGTGACCTGCTGCCCCTGATCGAGGGCACAACAGTTGCCACTAAGCACGGGCCAATCAAGACAGATCATATTCTGTTCATTGCATCAGGCGCCTTTCATGTGGCCAAACCGTCAGACCTTTTGCCGGAGCTACAGGGTCGTCTGCCCATTCGCGTTGAATTGCGCGCTCTGGAACAGAATGACTTTGAGCGTATTCTGACAGAAACCGAAGCCAGCCTGATCAAGCAGTATAAAGCGCTGCTGGCAACGGAAGATGTCACGCTCGAATTTACCGATGATTCCATAACGGAAATTGCCCGTTTGGCAGTTCAGATCAACGCTTCGGTGGAGAATATCGGAGCCAGACGTTTGCAGACCATTTTAGAGAAGCTGCTTGAAGAAATCAGTTTCACGGCAACGGACCGGGGTGGTGAAACCATTGAGATCAACGCCGAACTGGTGCGCGAAAACGTGGCCGAGCTGGCAAAAGACACCGATCTCAGCCGATTCATTCTCTAGCTGGCTATTGCCTGCAAAGTTTTTCGGGTGAGCGTGCTGCCGCTGAGGATCTGCCTTTAAGGGCCTGTCGTTCAGGGTGTCTCCTTGACAGACAGGCCCTTTAATCTGAAAAGCGACACCATGGCTACACAAGTAAAACAGCTTCCGCTGATTGACATCAATGCGCTGAGCGAACAGCTGAACAGCATTGTCGCAAAAAATGGCGGTACCGGTGACGCGCCTGACGTCCGCAACAAGGTGCTTGCAACCTTGAAGGAGGCCTATAAGGCCGGTTGCGCAATCGCCAAAGACGAGTTGAACGAGAATGGCAGTGGCACGGCATGTGCCAAACGTCTGTCAGACATGCAGGATCTGTTGATGCGCTGCATTCTGGAGTTCGCTCTGAAACATGTTTTCCCGACCGGCACACCTTCCATGGCAGAAAAACTGTCTGTTGTGGCAGTTGGTGGTTATGGGCGCGGGACCTTGGCGCCGGGGTCTGATATCGATCTGCTGTTCGTACTGCCCTACAAGCAGACGCCGTGGGGCGAAAGCGTTGTTGAATATTTGCTGTATCTGTTGTGGGACATGGGCTTCAAGGTTGGCCATGCCACCCGCAACATTGATGAATGTGTCCGCCTTTCCAAAACCGATATCACAATCCGCACCTCCATACTGGAAGCCCGCCATGTGTGCGGCGACCGCGCCCTGTTTGACGAGTTGGAACAGCGTTTTGAAAAGGATGTGGTGCGCGGCACGGCAAGAGAATTTATTGCAGCCAAGCTGGAAGAGCGAGATGATCGCCACAAACGTTCTGGCGCATCACGTTACCGGGTTGAGCCGAATATCAAGGAGGGCAAGGGCGGCCTTCGTGATCTGCACACCCTGTTCTGGATCGCAAAGTATTTCTACGGAGTTTCCAAGACGGATGAGTTGATCAAGCTTGGTGTTTTTACCCGCAAGGAACACAATCGTTTTCTGAAATGTGAAGATTTCCTGTGGGCTGTGCGGTGCCATCTGCATTTCCTGACCGGCCGGCCCGAAGAACGCCTGTCCTTTGATGTTCAGGCAGAACTGGCGCGGCGGCTTGGCTATCAGGAACATGGTGGTCTGGTAGCCGTTGAGCGCTTCATGAAGCACTATTTCCTGATTGCCAAGGATGTGGGCGATCTGACCCGTATTTTCTGCGCGCAGCTGGAAGAGGCCGATGCAAAGGATACACCGGATCTCAATCGGCTGTTTCTCAACCTCACCGGCCGCCGCAGGCGAAAAATTCGCGGTACGACAGATTTTGTTCTGGAGACAAAGCGAATTGCTGCCGCAGATGATACAATCTTCGAGCGCGATCCAGTCAATCTGATACGTCTGTTCTGGCTGGCAGATAAACACAATCTGGCCTTTCATCCAGATACGATCCAACTGGTGCGCAGATCCCTGAAGTTCATCACCAAACGGGTGCGCGAAGACCCGGATGCCAATCGTTTGTTTCTGGACATTCTGACGAGCAAAAATCAGCCCGAGACCGTTTTGCGACGTATGAATGAGGCGGGGGTTCTGGGCCGCTTTGTCCCTGATTTC
>CAZOCA010000081.1:768-8915 GCA_964578105.1 uncultured Pararhizobium sp. | reverse complement strand
GCCAATATCTTAGGTCTTACGGATTTGACGATGTGATCTCGTTGGCCGGTGGCGCCAGGGGCGATGATGAGTTCGGCTATCGCAGCGAGTTTATCAATCTTGTTCGGCTGGCAAAACAGTTCTGATTACAGCGTTCCAGACCATTTTGGATGATGCCCAACCCGGCTTTGCAGTTGCGGAGTCGGGTGGATCAATCTTTCGTGTGAATTACCATACCAGTAAACCATACTAGCATACAAGATGCTTGACCGATCCGAAAAATCGTGATTATTTTGCTGTCCATGCCCGAGGAGGAGGCGCGCAGAAGTGGTTTTTGTGCGCGAGTTTGGGCAAATGGGAGGAACCAGAATGACTGCTTTTTCATCCACCAGGACTTTCCTGGCGGGCGCCGCACTTGCAGGCGCCATGACACTGACTACAAGTGCTGTACAGGCGCAGGACATGACGTTGCGCGGTGCCAGCCTTTTTGACAATGAGCACGCCTACAGCAAAACGCTGATCCGATTTGGCGAGCTGGTCAATGAATATAATGACGGCGAGATTACGTTTGACCTGCGCGGCAATAGCGAGCTTGGCATCGAGCCGGACTATGTGAACTTCCTCAATCAGGGCGTTGCAATTGATTACGCCATCATCGCACCCTCCAATCTGGCGCGCTTTGCACCGTCCGTACCATTGATGGATATGCCTTTTGTCTTCCGTGATCTTGATCACTGGAATGCAGTTCTTTCCAGCGATGTTCTGAAGCCATTGGAAGATGAGTTGCTGGAAAAAGCTGACATGGTCATCATCGGCTATGCCGGTGGCGGAACCCGTAATCTGATTTCCAACAAAGCCATTTCCAATATCGATGAGTTGGGCGGCCATAAAATGCGTGTCATGGGCGCGCCTATTCAGGCACGTATCTTCGACGCGATAACAGCCAGCCCGTCAGCCATTGCCTATTCGGAAGTCTATAACGCCATTCAAACCGGTGTTGTTGATGGTCTGGAAAATGAATCTGCCAGCTTGCTGCAATATAAATTCTTTGAAGTGGCACCGCATGTGACACTGACGCAGCATTCCATCACTGTGCGTCCGATTGTGTTCAGTGGAAAAAGCTTCCGTAAATTGCCGGAAGCGCTGCAGGCGATTGTTCTCAAAGCTGGTAAAGAAGCTGGTGAATATGGCCGCAAGATTGAATCTGAACAGGATTCAGAGAAGCTGAAACAGATGGCCGATGCCGATCAGATTCAGGTTCATGAATTTGCCGATCGTGACAAATTGCTTGATCTGGTTCTGCCTGTCCAGGACGCCTATGCGGCGGAACTGGGTGCAGAAGATCTGCTGGCTTCCATCCGCAGCAAGTAATAACTTTGCTCAGTGCCTCCGGCCATCAGGGCCGGAGGCGTTCTGACCCTTTGGCGATTTGGGGGTAACCCTGATTGCCAGACAGATTCCCCGCACCGGATATGGCCATGATTGGACGCTTTCTAGAGCATTTCTGCCAGCTTTTGCGCTTTCTTGTGGGCGCATTGATCGTGGCACTTCTGGTGCCCGTCGCGATGCAGGTTGTGGCCCGGTATACCGGTATTATTCCGGTCTATCTGTGGACCGAAGAACTGGCGACCTTTCTATTTGTCTGGATCATCATGCTGGGCTCAATGATCGCGGTCTGGGAAGGCACGCATTTTGACGTGCATGTGATCCCGGATGCGGAAAGTCCCCTTGGCCGTCTCATCCAGAATGGGTTTGTGCTGGTGATGGTCAGCCTGTTTGCCATATTTTTCACCTATCACGGTATCAATTACGTCAAATTCGGATCCATTCAGAATTCGGTGATGATGCGCGCAAATCTGGCCGTGACCTATGTCACTGTCCCCATTGCTGGTGCTGGCTGGACGATGTTTGCGCTTTACCGGTTGTATGAGGTTTTCGCCGAATATCAGACCGCCAGAAAGCAGACCTCATGATTGTCTCTACCCTTCACGCTTCCATGCTGCTGGTTGGCTGTTTCATCTTTCTGGTTGCTCTGCGCGTGCCAGTGGCCTTTGCACTTGGCATTGCCACCATTCCGGTGGTGATGCTGGATTTGCGGCTGACGCCGTTCCTGATCATGGACCGGATGTTCCAGTCCTATAATTCCTTTATTCTGCTGGCCGTTCCGTTCTTTCTGCTGGCCGCCAATCTCATGAATTCCGGCAAGACCACCGACAAGCTGATTGAACTTGCGCGGGTGCTGACTGGCTGGATGCCGGGCGGGCTGGGGCAGGTCAATGTTGCTGTTTCCATGCTCTTTGCAGGTATTTCCGGCTCGTCCACCGCAGATGCGGCCGGTTGCGGGAAAATTCTGATCCCTGCGATGACCAAGCAGGGCTATGATCCGCGCTTTGCCATTGCCATTACCGCGTGCTCCTCTGTCATGGGCGTCATTATTCCACCCAGCATCTTGATGGTTGTGTGGGGCGGCGTGATGTCGATTTCGGTTGGCGCCTTGTTTTTGGCGGGGGCCATTCCCGGCATCATGATTGCTGCAGCACTGATGGCGACGGTCTATGGCTATGCCAAAGTCTATGATTATCCGATTGCCGTTCGCCCCAGTTGGGCTGAGTTCTGGCATGCTTTCAAAGGGGCGGCTCTTGCCTTGCTCACGCCGGTCTTTGTGATTGGCGGTATTGTCGGCGGCATTGTGACCCCAACAGAAAGCGCGATCATCGCAGCCTTCTACTCGTTCATTCTCGGGTTCTTTGTATATCGTACGATCAGCCCCAGGCAGCTTGTTGATGTGCTGTATGACACTGGGCGCTTTGCTTCGATCTCGCTGTTTGCGATTGGCACAGCTTCGGTGTTTGGCTGGATGCTGTCGTTTTACAATGTGCCAAGGCTGATTGTGGATGCACTTACAGCATACGAGTTTGGTGTGTTTGGAACCTCATTGGTCATTGCTGCGCTGTTCTTGTTTTTTGGACTGTTCATTGATGCCATTCCGACGATCATTATTCTTGGCACTGTGTTGTTTCCAGTAGCGTCAGCTGCAGGGATTCATCCCATTGTGTTTGCCATAATCGGGATTGTATCATTGGCTTTTGGTCTTGTGACGCCGCCCTACGGGCTTTGTCTGTTAATCTCAGCTTCCATTGGAAAAATGAATGTGGTGCACGTCCTGCGCGATGTTGTCATCATTCTCATTCCGATGGTCTTCATATTGCTGCTACTGATCCTCTTTCCCGAAATCATCCTCTGGCTGCCTAAGCTACTGATGCCGAAATCCGTCATTTAGAGCTATGCCAATGCTTTGCTCATCACCCCAACATCAGGAGAATTCATGACCCTAAAAGGTAAGACTGCAATTGTAACCGGCGGTGGTCGGGATATTGGACGTGCCTGTGCCCTTCGGCTTGCCGAAGAAGGGGCAAAAGTGGCGATCAACTATCACGCAAGCGCCGATGGTGCGGTGTCCGCCGTTGACGAGATCACGGCCAAGGGTGGCGAGGCATTTGCGCTGCAAGGCGATCTGACCAAGATGGCGGACGCACAGCAATTGGTGGCGGAAACACAATCGCGCTTTGGGTCACAAATCCATGCATTGGTTCATGTGACTGGCGGTCTTGTGGCACGCAAAACAGTTTCCGAAATGGATGAGGAATTCTGGAATCATGTGATGAGCCTTAACACCACATCCCTGTTTCGCATGATAAAGGTGGTGGAGCCGCATATGCCGGACGGTAGTTCCATTGTCTCATTTGCTTCACAAGCTGGCCGTGATGGCGGTGGACCGGGTGCTGTCGCCTATGCCACGTCCAAAGGCGCGATGATGAGCATGACGCGTGGGTTCGCCAAGGAACTTGGGCCACGTATTCGTGTGAATACGATCTGCCCCGGAATGATTGACACTGATTTCCACAACATCTTCACCAAGGATGAAGTGCGCGCGCATGTGGCCAATGTCACGCCATTGAAGCGCGAAGGCCTGCCGGTGGATACGGCCAATCTTGCTGTGTTCCTGAGTTCAGATCAGGCGGCCTTCATGACCGGTGCCTGTGTGGATATCAATGGCGGAATTCTGTTCTCTTAAGGACAGTTTTCCGCTTAATCCTGAAAATATTCCGGGTGACGTTCCCGCGCATCGGCGAGGGTTTGATCAAGGCGGCAGATGTGCAGGCGGATCAGGCGTTCCATTTCAACGGCGTCCTTATTCTGCAGCATCTGATAAAGCTGCTGATGATCCTGGAAGATCTCATACATACCGCGTTCGGTGGACAGGCTGATCAGACATAGCCTGTCGACATGCGTTTTGCTGTCAGCAATGGTGTCGAATGCAAATTCGCACTGTGCTGTGGCGCAGATGAGATTGTGAAAATCATAATCCAGGTCATGAAATTCCAATACCTGGCCTGCAGATAATGCGCATTCCTGGGCCTTGAGGTTTTCTTCGAAACCAGCCTGGAACGGATTGCCCTCAATCTTGCAGGCAAGGCGAATGACTTCCACTTCCACTGCGACGCGCAAAAAGCGTGCATGGAGGATTTCGCGTTCCGAGATTTTTCGGACCAGTGTCGCCTTCTGGGGCCGGATTTCCAGCAAATTCACTTTACTCAGCCGGATAAAGGCTTCCCGTACAGGTTGGCGTGATACGTCAAACTGATTTGCAAATTCAACTTCGGAAATTCTGGTGCCCGGCTTCAGCCGTAGTGAGACGATTTCCGAGCGCAATTGTTCAAAAATATCGTCAGCAGCCGTGCGTCTTTCAAAATTGCGTTGAATCGTCTGAATGTTCATCGAAATCCCTGTGATACGCCTTTGTTACGACAGTATGGCTGAAACCCTCTCATGGCAAGAAACGGCGAACAATGCCCCAAACTCGCGTTCTACCCTCTTGGTATCCCGGTTTTATTTCTTAGGTTCAAAGCGTGTTTTCAGATAAGACTCGTATCAGACTTCAAAATGGCACAAATCATTTGGTCATAGCAGGAGCGCATAGTGTCGGACACCTCACGCAAGGATATTCACAACTCAGACCTTCCCATTGTCTGCCGCTCCTGCGAAGCGCGGCACAAGGGTATTTGTGGCGCTTTGACACCGGATCAGTTGTTGCATCTATCAAAGCATACGAACAAAACTGACCATACGCCGGACAGTGAGTTGCTGGCCTCAGGCGAAGAGTCGCATCATTATTCCAATGTCATCAAGGGCGTTGTGAAGCTGACAAAACTGATGGCGGATGGACGTCAGCAGATTGTTGGCCTTCAATTTTCTCCGGATTTTCTGGGACGGCCTTTCCGCAAGCAGAATGATTCCTATGCCGAAGCGGCGAACAATGTGCATCTGTGCTCATTTCCACGCAATGTGCTGGATGAGATGGTCAAACAATCACCGCAACTTGAACACCGGTTGCATGAGCAGGCGCTGAAGCAGCTCGATGAAGCACGAGATCTGATGCTGACACTGGGCCGCAAAACGGCCAATGAAAAGGTCGCGACTTTTCTGCATATGATTGCCATCCACAATGATCCGGAGCTTGAACATGAGGATCAGCAAATCGAGTTCGAGTTGCCTTTGAAACGAGCTGATATTGCCGATTTTCTGGGTCTGACAATTGAAACAGTCAGCCGCCAGATGACAAAGCTGCGGAAAGCCGGGATCATTGATATCAAAAACAACCGGACAATTCTGGTGCCCAGGCTTGAGGCGCTTGAAAATGCCTGTGAAGCGCAATAGCGGGATAGGGTGTTTTCCTAAACTGCTTTTGAATATTGCGCTGTTTCCCGGTGGTAATACGCATCAAAGCCGGATGCTACAATGCGGGTAAAGGCGCGGGCTTCGCGCGGTATGCTGAGCGCATTGTCAGAGAATTCGCAAAGACCAAACTGGTCCTGCGCTGCCAGTTTTGCGGCTTCTCGTCTGTAGCCTTGCAGCAAATGCTCTTCTTCCTTGCCGCTGAAACGCTTTTCAAGCGCGGTAAAACAAATGCGGAAGTCGCACATCAGCCGTTCAATGATGTGAGCGCGGATCTTGTCATCCAGGCTGAGTTCCACGCCCTTGTCGGTCGGCAGCTGCCCATTGGCAACACAGTCTTGATACTGGCCTGTTGCCACCAGGTTCTGAACATAGCCGCCATTGAAGCGACCAATCGACGAAGCGCCAAGACCGAACAGGGTTTTGCAATTGTCTGTTGTATAGCCTTGAAAATTTCGATGCAGATTTCCGTTTTGCGCGGCGAGAGACAGCGCATCATGGGGTTTGGCAAAATGATCAATGCCAATGGCATGATAGCCGGCATCTTGCAGAAAGCGCCCCGCCATTTCGGCCTGTTCAAACCGCATCAGATTGTCCGGAAGATCGGCCTCGTTGATCAATCTTTGATGTTTCTTGAACCAGGGAATATGGGCATATCCAAACAGCGCCATGCGATCGGCCTCAAGGGCGATACATTTTGACAAGGTGTCACGCAAGCGATCTGTCGATTGCAGTGGCAGACCGTAAAGCGCATCAACATTTATTGAGCCAATGCCGATCTGGCGCAAGCGTTGTACGACTTTTTGGGTCTGCTCAAAGCTTTGCGGCCGGTTGATGGCAGCTTGCACATCAGGGTGAAAATCCTGAACACCAATGCTGGCGCGCGTAACGCCAAGTGCCAGCAATCCATCATACATCTCGTCATTGGCGTCGGACGGATCGATCTCAATGCTGATTTCGGTGTCCGGCTCGAATTGGAAGGTTGCAGCCAGATCAGATCGTAGATCGGCCATGTCCTGCTGTTTCAGAAGGCTTGGAGAGCCACCGCCCAAATGCAGGCTTTTCAGCCGGGGCTTGACTGGCAACCGCTGGGACAAGATCCGTATTTCCCGGCTGAGATAAGCCAGATATCCCTTGATCGGCGCATATTTCAGCGTGTGTCTTGTGTGACAACCGCAGAACCAGCAAAGCCGATCACAAAAGGGAATATGTATATAGACGGAGACCGGGTCGTTCGCAGGCAGGTCGCGCACCATGCGGTCCATCAGAACCGGTCCGGCGCCCGCTTGAAATTGGGGTGCCGTTGGGTAGCTGGTGTAACGAGGAACGGATGCTTTATGGGTGGCCAGAACGGCTTTGTGGTCAATAGCTGAAGCTGGGCTCACAGAAGTTGCGTTCATGGAGGTCTTGTTCACTGGGGATCATTGTCCTTGGCCAGAAGGGGCAATAGATGCTCCTGCTCAAATGCGATATGTCTGCGCATGCCCTCAAAGAAGCCGCGCAGCATGTAAGACAGCTTGTCAATATTGGCGAGTTGGTCGTTCGCCAGCTCCTCCAGCGCATCAACAATCTCATTGCAATAGCTTTCGTCTTCACAATGTTCCGCGTGAAGCCGCGTGAGGATGGGTTCCAACTCAGGTTGTTTCTGATCGTCGGACAGCAACAGAGGGAACAGATATTCTTCTTCGAATTTATGTGAAACCTGGACAATTGGTTGAATGTTCTGAGCTGCAAGAAGGCAATTGTTGCGACTGACATTGTGCGGCAGCGAATCCGCTATGTCTTCCAGCAGGGCGCACAGGCCGAGTTGGCTTTTGAAATTCCTGGCCAGTTTCTGGCGAATTTCCGTTTCCGACAATTGTTGGTTCTCTTGACCGTTTGTCGGGGAAAAACTGGTTTCTGGATTTTCTCCATTCGCACCAACGGTTCGCGGCATACCGCCTGCTCCAAAATTCATTCAACTGAGAGCAGACTGCAGTGAGACAAGCACAGTGACCTTGATCCAGATCAATGCAGGGAGTTGCCGGGGCTTCTAGCAAAATTAAGCATCAGGAATTGTGGGCAACAGCTTGCAGAAACTCCTGATGTTTGAATTCGTCAGAGGTAAAAATCATGCGATATGCAACACCCGCCATTGTGTGCGGATTGGCCACGCTTATAGCTTTCATGGCCGTCGGGTTTGGCCAGGATGATCAGTTTCGCGCCCATATGTGGGTTCTGGTTCTGGTCATGGGTCTGTCCACAATTGTGCTTATGCGCCGGGTGCAATTTGCACCATCCGGCAAAGTATTCGCCAAAATCGAAATTGATCAAAGTGCCTATATGGATGATGTCATCCGCTATGGGGTGATCGCAACGACGTTTTGGGGCGTGGTTGGCTTTTTGGTTGGCGTGATTGCAGCATCGCAATTGGCCTGGCCGGTTCTGAATAT
>CAZOCA010000081.1:0-758 GCA_964578105.1 uncultured Pararhizobium sp. | reverse complement strand
TCTGAATATTGAGCCATGGCTGAACTTTGGCCGGTTGCGGCCTGTGCACACATCTGCGGTGGTTTTTGCCTTTGGTGGCAATGCGCTGATCTGTACTGCGTTTTATGTGGTGCAGCGCACATGCCGCGCACGGTTGTGGGGCGGAAATCTCGCCTGGTTCGTGTTCTGGGGCTATCAGCTGTTCATTGTCATGGCAGCAACCGGCTATTTGCTGGGCATCACCCAGTCAAAGGAATATGCCGAGCCGGAATGGTATGTGGATTTGTGGCTGACGGTGGTCTGGGTCGCGTTTTTGCTGGTGTTTCTCGGCACTCTTGTGAAGCGCAAGGAGCCGCATATTTATGTGGCCAACTGGTTCTTCCTGTCCTTCATTGTCACGGTCGCCATGCTGCATCTGGTCAATGGATTGTCCATGCCGGTGTCTCTGCTGGGGTCCAAAAGCTATTCCGCCTTTTCGGGCGTTCAGGATGCGCTGACCCAGTGGTGGTACGGCCATAATGCTGTGGGCTTTTTCCTGACCGCCGGCTTTTTGGGGATGATGTATTACTTCGTGCCCAAACAGGCCAATCGACCGGTCTATTCCTATCGGCTGTCGATCATCCATTTCTGGGGTCTGATCTTTCTCTATATCTGGGCCGGGCCTCACCATTTGCATTACACCGCATTGCCGGACTGGGCGCAAACACTGGGTATGGTGTTCTCCATCATGCTGTGGATGCCGTCCTGGGGTGGTATGATCAACGGTCTGATGACCCTTT
>CAZOCA010000080.1:0-8922 GCA_964578105.1 uncultured Pararhizobium sp. | reverse complement strand
CCCATAATGCAATTTGAACGGCCTCGCTCACGGTGAACGCCAAAACGAATTTCATATAGCGCTCAAATTCCTTTCCCTCGGGTTTGCGCGGGGTGCTGACAAAGGACTCGCCGACCCCGGCGCGCAGTTCAGCTCCTGCCGGATAAAGCCAGTTTTGGAATAATTGGGCAAACAATGTGAAAAATCTGGTCGCCACACGAGGATAGATTTTGTTGCTGTTGACCGCACGCCCATCCGCTGTTTCCATTAACGCCATCACGACGAAGATTGCCGCAGCCTCAATCCGAAACCGATCCCACTCGCTTTCGTCGTAGACACCGAACATCACTTCCGTTGCATCATTGTCCGCCTGTAGTTCCAGGCAGGGGCGGAACAACTGTCTCTCATCAAATGACAACACAGCCGCAATATCGGCAATGCCGGGATGTTCCCAGGATGCAGGTGAATTTTCATCCCCTTCCGTTTCCACCAATTGTGCGGATTTCAAGAGATCCAGATGCCCTAAACGGATGTGCATCAATTCATGCAAAATCAGCCAAGTCAGTGAAAGATGCGCCAGTTGTTCCAGACTCAAATCAGAACCGTCCATGTACTTTATCCTGCTACCTGCATCACCAATCAACACTGTTGATTGCCATACCTGGTGCCAGAGCTGGTCGATCTCATTTTGAACAGAGCTATGTATTTCGATGATGTATCCGGCTCCAGATGGAAATACCCGGGCGCCAAACCCCCGCCTTTCGATCACATCGACCTGAACCGGCGCGGGGAAAGGCTCATTCATCCCCGATTCATATCGCTGCAGGGCGTCAGAGACAGCTTTTTGAATGCGGTCGTTGAATTGCGGCATAAGCTCTCTTCAGCCTTCAGGAATGAATGATGGGACAAACCAATCAGATTCTTTGGAATTTTCAATAGCCAATTCTTGCGCTGTCCGGGCGGGCACTATTTCTCTAGGCGTGTACCTTGCCAAGCGAAACCGAACCAGCCTTGCTGTTTCGTCCCACTCGGGTAACGATCCCTGACAGAAGAAGACCAAATAGCCAGCGCTTCAAGGGTGGTCTCGATCCCGCGGCTTCGTGCCGCTCCTGCGGGAACACCGGGAACCTTGAATCACCGATCGTCACGTTCCGCCATTTCAAGGATGGCTCCTGGTAGACTTCATTACTTTATGGCCGTCTTTGACGGCGTTTTGAAGGTCTGATGAAGCGGCATGAATGCCGCCACTTGTTTGTGATGCCCGGCACACCGGACATGGAAACCCAATCCAAGCTTCATTCAAATCCAAAAATATATCAATCACTTTTACCCGTAAGCAATTCCAGCCAAACGCAAGGACGTTCGGGGAAGTGCTAAACGGTCCCCCACAAAAGTAATTGATATATTTTCGTGCATGAATAACGACGTCCAAAGTTAGGTCGCCCCCGAGGATTCGGGGGCGGCTTTTTTCGTTTTGGACGCTCGCCGCTAGCAAGGTTTCATGCGCGGGGTAGAAGGAAGAAATTCTGAAAATCTCGCTTTTAGAAACCAACTCAAGCGAGGACAAAATGAATATCTACGATGCCGCAAAGATACTAAGCGTATCAGGCGATTTAACCCCGAAACTTATCAAAGCCGCCTATGTCGCGGCCTGTAAGAAATACCATCCTGATATCAATCCCGCAGGCGCAGAAATGATGAAAGTCATCAATGCCGCCTATGATGTTTTACGGGATCATTCAGGGACAATCAAAGACGAGCAATCCGAATATGGAGAACTGTTTAACAATGCCCTTAATTCAATTATGCCGCTGGACGGTCTTAGCATTGAGGTTTGCGGTGTTTGGATTTGGGTTACTGGCGACACACGCAAGCACAAGGATGCATTGAAACGGGCGGGTTTCAAATGGGCGTCAAAAAAGAAAGCGTGGCATTTCCGCCCTGAACAATTCCGTAGTCATTCAAGAGGCAATACGAGCCTTGAGGACATTCGGACAAAATACGGCAGTGCGCGGCCTCATGGTCAGGGGTTCACCAGAATCGGAGGGCGCGCCAATGCTTAAACATGCCGCAACAATTGAACAAATCGCGCTTTATCTGGGCGCACCTTGGAAGGTCAATCGCACTGGAGAACCATCAAGCTGGCGGGCAGAGATTATTGACGGGACAGGCCGCGCTCTGGTGTTTTGGCTGGATACCAACAAAGCCAAATTCAATATTGGAGGGGCATTCCCGCGCAATATTGCTGTTGCCTATAGAGACGATCATAAAACAATCGGTGTGAGTGTCACTCGTCCGCCCAAGGATATAGCGGCAGATATCAGCCGCCGCCTGTTGCCGCACTATTTGGAAGCGTTCGACAAAGCCAAAATTCGCTTTCAGGAACAGCAGGAAAAAGAACAGGCGATAGACCTTATTGCCGAGTCACTGGTGAAAGTTTCAGGCGGACATATCAGCCAACATTCAAGCCAAGGGCAAAGAACTGTCTATTTCACCAAAGGCCAAGCTGAAATTTATGGTCACTCGCAGGAGGTGACACTTACGCTTCATTCGTTAAGCGTTGAACTGGCAATCAAAATTGCCGCCTTGGTTTGTACTCTTCCCGCACCGATACAATACGAAGTGCAACAATACACGCTTTGTGATGGCTGGGTGAATACGTGGTGCATCTGTGAGGACGGCATTATCGAGTCCATGCAGGTCTTTGACTCGGAAGAAGAAGCACAAGCCGAACTGGACGAGTTTTTCTCTGAAATAGCCGAAGAAATCGAAAGCGGAGAGCGTCAGCCAGATAACGGCTATGCCCGCGAAGATTTCAGAATCGTTCCCCTGACACCCTGATTGCAGCACAGGACAGCGACCCGAACAGGGGCGCTTTCCGATGGTGCAATCACGCATCGAAAAACTAACTTTGAAAAAGGAAATCTATCATGGAACTACAACATATCGACCTGAACCAACTGAAAACCACAAAGCTGAATGTACGTAAAATCGGCGCAAAGGAGACAGCCGATCTTGAGGCCAGTATTCGCTCGCTAGGCATCATCCAGCCATTGCTGGTGCGCCCAAATTGCGAGGGGTTTGAAGTCGTGGCAGGACAGCGCCGCTTTCATGCACTCGGTAAGCTGGCGGAAGAAGGCGCGATTGAGCCTGTCCCTTGTATCGTCATGCAAGAAGGCGATGACGCAAAGGCGATTGAAGCCTCACTCGCTGAGAACATTGCCCGTCTGCCGATGGACGAAATCGACCAATACAAGGCGTTTTCCGCATTGGCAAAGCAAGGCTCTTCAATCGAGGATATTGCCGCGCAATTCGGCATTACTGATAGGCAGGTGAAACAGCGCCTTGCCCTTGGCAATCTTCATGCGCCAATCCTCACCGCATACCGCAAGCAGGAAATCAGCATTAGCACAATACGGGCTTTGACCTTGGCGACCCCCAAACAGCAAAAATTATGGTGGGAGCTTTTCAAAAGCGAAGATCAACATGCGCCCGAAGGTCACAATCTTAAAAGCTGGCTCTTTGGCGGCGCAGATATCCCGCTGGAAAACGCCCTGTTTGATGTTGCCGATTATCAAGGCACAACCATTGCTGATCTGTTTGGCGAGGAAACCTATTTTGATGATGCTACCAATTTTTGGACACAACAAAATCAGGCGATAGCCCACGCCAAAAGTACCTTTTTGCAAGAAGGTTGGCAGGACGTAACCATTCTTGATGTTGGCGAATTCTGGAGCCAATGGGAGCATGTCGAAACGACCAAGGAAGATGGCGGCACAGTCTATGTGCAGATTGCCAGCAATGGCGAAGTGACATTCCATGAAGGCTATCTGACCAAGGAGGAAGTCAAAAGGCAAAAGCAGATTGAGGCTGGAGAGGAAGTCACCGCAACACCAAAAGCGGAGATTACAAAGGTCATGCAAAACTATCTGGCCTTGCACCGTCATAGCGCTGTCAGGACGGAACTGCTTAGTCATGCTGGCATTGCACTTCGTCTTGCCGTGGCACAGATCATTGCGGGGTCAAGTCTATGGTGCGTTCAGGCAGACTCCCAAAAGGCAAACAGTGATGCAATTACAGAAAGCCTTGCCACGAATAATGCCGAAGGTGTTTTTGAAGCGGAACGGCAGGCCATACGCGAATTGTTGACCCGCAAGAAGGACACCGCAGATACGCTTGTCCCAAAGAAAAACGACTGGGAGCGAAACGAAGATGTTTTTAAAATCTTCGCACAGCTTAAAGCGTTGAGTGATGAAGAAGTCACCCGCATTCTGACCTTCGTTGTTGCAGAAACTTTGCCTTGCGGTTCCGCAATGGTGGAAGCCTTGGGCAGTCTGCTTAGCGTCGATATGGCGGATCACTGGCAACCAGATGACGTCTTTTTCGACCTTCTGCGCGACAAGGAAGCCATCAACGCGATGGTTAAACAGGTGGCAGGGAAAAACGCCGCCGATGGCAATATCACCGCTACTGCCAAAGTGCAGAAAAAGATCATTCAGGATTGTTTGAGCGGAGAACGTGAAGGCGGCAAGCAAGACTGGCAACCGCGCTATATGGATTTCCCGATGAACGCCTATACGAAAAAGGGCGGCATCGAGGCCATAGACCAATTCAAAGCCGTCAAGAAGCACTTTATGTAATATGGTTCCCCATCAAAAACCGCCCGTTGGCTCGCACCAACGGGCGGTTTCGCCGTTCCACGGCAAAGGCTGTTTTATATGGATTTTTGGATTGATTTTGCGCTATAATAAGACATGAGCGACAAAACAGACATTGCAAATAAGCAAAACCACGAAGAATGGTCAAACGCCGTTCGCAATCGTGATGAGCTTGATTCAGCCCTTGAAGCTGGTCTGAAAAGCGGTGTCAGCAGCCGCACCATTGATGAAATTTTTGCAAGCGGAATAGCCAAAGCAAAGAATGGCTAGTTATTCGGTTTCGGTACTGGCCGACCAGGATTTAGAAGCAATTTCGTATTATACCACTCTCAATTTTGGAGAGCGGAAGACCTTGGCTTACAAATCAGCCATTATTCAAAGCTCCGAACTGGTTGCCAATTTTCCTTCCATGGGAAAGCTGTACACCACTAAGCAGGGGCGCATTTTTCAAAAATATAATATTGGTGAGCATGCGCTTTTCTATCAGCCTACCGAAGCAGGTATCTTTGTTGTGCCCGTTCTACACTTAATGATGGGTTTTGACAGGCATCTTGATAGTTCGGGTCAAGACCCCTTGGCCCCATAGGATGCAATGGCTGGTTCGAACTCGTCTTGGACCATCAACTTTTAAAACAGATCGTCACTTCCGGCCGATTTCCGTGCGAATGAACGGACGCAAGCTCCAAATCTTCGAAGCAGACGTGCAGATTTTGACGGACTACTTGGCGTCGAATTTCCGCAATGAGGATCGAATAACTGATGGCAAATTGCTAGGTTGGACCAGAGCAGACATTTTGCGGATTCCTGATCATAGTGGCCACACCCGAAATGCCGATTTTCAACAATGGCTGAGATAGCGAAAAATTGACCCCGCAATATGTCGATAATCGGAAAAGTGCACGTCTTGAATTCGTGTACTGTCAACGGATAAGGTTTTGCTATCGGCCCCCGGATTAACTGTCGCACTGCCCGGCTGAAAATGAACCTAGCCGTCATATCTTGAATTGAGTAAATGGAGCTTAGCGGTGGGATAAACACTTAAAGTGATTGGAAACACAAACCTTCAATAGTTGGATGATTTTCCCCTTGCCGGATCCCGATTTCAGGCGTATCTGCGATTTTGGAGCGGGTCGGTTTTCGATGCCGGTAGACTGTTCCGTCTTTTTGGAGATAATTGACGATGTTGGGAATGTTTGTTCTTCGACTTGGCATTGAGTCTGTGCAGGACTCGCGGCGTTGATGTTCCTGCAGGGCAGCATTCATCGGTTCGAACTAATGGATGTCGGCCGAGGTTTCGCAATTTTAGGAATTCTTTGGCTTAATATTTTTATATTCGCGATGCCTTACGAAGCAATGGTTATTCCAGAAATTTGGGGTGAAGCAAACACAGTTAATTTTGCCGTCTGGGCTTGCGTGAACATTGGCATAGACGGTGTCATGCGTGGCATGATTTCGATTGTGTTCGGCGCTACAGCATTGATGCTGCTGCGACGGGTCGACAACCCCACCAGCGATCCAATGGCACTTGATCACTTCTTTAGGCGGCTACTATGGCTCATTCTCTTTGGTGTCATTCATAGTTACTTTTTGCTTTGGCCCTACGATATTCTTTATGCATACGGCGTTCTGGGACTATTGATATTCCCTTTTCGAAATCTCGGCACTAGACCACTGTTAGTCATTGGCTGTGTCATGTTGGTTGCCTCTGCTCTATTTTCCGGTTTCAATGAGAACGACATCCAAGAGGCTCAAGCTGCCGTCGAAGAACTGCTAAGCGATGATGATATCGATGCTCTGCGAAACGATGAACCACTTATCGAAAATTATGACGAATATTCTGGGCAAAGGGATGAGCTTGAAAGCGGTGGCTTGACGGATCTTACCTCAAACGAGACGGAATTTCAGGAGGAAAGCGCGTATCTTGAAGACTTGGAAACCTTGTATACGCTGATCGACATTGATATATCGCGGCATCAATTGGGATATATTGCGAATTTCCTGTCTCAGACAGGACAAAGTTTCGATCAACAAACCGCAGCAATGTTGAAACACCACCTTTGGGATGTTGCGACTTTTTTTGTGTTCGGAATGATCCTATTCAAAAATGGTTTTCTGACGACAAATTGGTCCCTCAGATCATACGTCATGGTCACCGTTCTTGGTTACGCTGTTGGTATGTTTTTTGGGATTGCTGCAAACCTCCCATTAGACGAGAGCGTATTGCTGGAACCCATCGTGACGGTTCTCTCGCAATACACTTACGATCTAAGGCGTCTCTGTCTTGCATTGGCAAATTTCAGCTTTCTGGCGATAGTACTGAAGTTGGGTACATTGGCTTTTCTAACCAAGTCCTTAGCATCGTGCGGCCGCATGGCATTATCGCTCTACATTTGGCAAACACTAGTATGCAATTTTTTGTTTCTCGGTTTTGGGCTTTATGGGCAGCTAGAGCATTTTGAAATTGCCATCATTGCTGCGGCCATGACCCTTATCCAATTGGTGTTGACACCTATCTACCTCGACCGCTTTTCTCAAGGACCATTGGAGTGGCTGTTGCGCTTACTCATCCGCATGAACTCGAGCAAGAAAGGAGATAGTTCCGCATCGACCAAGTCGAGGTTCCCTACTGTGGGAAATATTAATTGAGCGACGAGTTCAAACTTTGTTGGAAAAGTGGGTTTTTCTGCCTGACCTTGGGCCTTTAGCAATGCGTGTGAAGGTCGACACTGGTGCCAAAACATCGGCACGAGGTACGGAATATTGTGGTCGCGTGGACAAACACGACTATCAACTCTTTTTGGCGATCAACGATATTGATCACACCAAACCAAAGTGAAGCATCCGCAAACTAACGGCATCTACGAACGCTTCCACAAGACGATCCTACAAAAGTTTTATCAGGTCGCCTTCAGAAAGACGATCTATCAGACCATCGAAACGCTGCAGGTCGATCTGGATCAATGGATCGGCTTTTACAACACCGAAGCACTCAACAGGGCAAAATGTGTTGCGGACAAACGCCGCTTCAGACCATGATTGAGGGTAATGAAATCTGGAAGGACAACTTCATAGGCTGAACCTGAACTGACAGATGCCACCAATATACCGAAAACTGTCAGATCAAGTCGGAACTACTACAGATAATGTCACGATCTTGAGTGAGGTAAACGTTCAGACGTAGAATATCATCCTCCAACAGTTCGATTGCACCCGAAAGCAACTCGAAGTGGGGTATAGCGCCCGGCACGCCGATGTAATCAATCTTTTTGAAGCCGTGATTTATCGGATTAAATGACATGAATTTCAAAAATTATTTTGATTGATGCGCTTCAACATAAGACCGCAAAACAGCATTCATTCGCGTTAAATGGCCTTTTCCTTGCTTTTTAAAGAAGGCGTAAATGTCGCTATCAATACGCAAATGTACGGACGTCTTTCCCTGCGGTTCTGTAATGACAGCATCATCCCAAAAATCCGTCCTAAGTTCTTCGCTCACGGCGGCATCGGGATTGTGAAAAAGTTTGCCCTTTTTCTTCATGTCTTCCAGATCACTCAGAGAAGCGCGCTTTGTAATTTTCTTCACCATTTCGTCCTGCCTTCCATGCTGTTATGAGCCTATAAACTCCGGTTTCAATTGGCGTATAAACAAGCGTAAAATACTCGCCTTCTACGTGTCCCAGCGCAATGAAACGATCCTCGCCATAGTCCTGACGATCATCGCGTTTAACGAGGGTCGGATTGCGAAAAATTTGGGCGGCGTAGAGGATATCGACATTTCGGGTTTTAATGACCTCCTGCCGCTTTCCCTCGTCCCATTCAAATTCTAACTCCATACTACCCTCTTTTATTATAATACACATTTGTGTACACGTTTTCAATAGGCACATATTCCTATCGTGATAGCTGACGCCGCCGCAATTGCGCTATCAAAACTGGGCGTCTTCTTTGGCTTTCGTCTCGCGGGGCTCACGCGCCGCCTGGAGAAGGCCGGAACTGAATTCATAATTCGCAATGGCGCGGGTGTGTGAAGAAGAGGATGGAGACGCGTGGGCGCTACAAGGGGCGAATTGGCGGTGGGCGATTGCCGAGCTTGAACTGCTCAATCAGTTGGTCCCTGCTAACCTGATACACCATTGCTGAATTGGGGAGGCTTTTGCCAATTACCCATACTCCAAATTCACCAAAATCCAAAGCTATCGGTGCGTTAATACCCCACCACTTTTTCAAAAGATGACAGTCTGAAAGGAACAGTTTAAACTGTGGTTTCAATGGGTCGGCGCAACAC
>CAZOCA010000079.1:5948-8945 GCA_964578105.1 uncultured Pararhizobium sp. | reverse complement strand
CCGCGAACAGAACCCGATTCTGAGGCATTTGTGGAACCCACACCAATCTTGGAATCGCCTCCGGCACCAGTCTCGGCATCGACACCTGTCGCGGCATTGTCACCCGGCAAGCCTGCAATCCGAAAGGCAGCCAAACAAAAAGGCCGTCAATTCAGTGATGAAGATGGCTGGCTGGTTGCCCAGAATCTGGCAAAGAGTTTTCGTCGGCGTCCAGTGGTTCGTGACGTCACACTGGCTGTGCGTCAGGGTGAGGCTGTTGGACTTTTGGGTCCAAATGGTGCTGGTAAGACCACAGTTTTCTATATGATTACCGGCCTGATCCGCCCGGATCGGGGCGCAATTCGCATTGACGGATTGGATGTGACATCGCTGCCCATGTACAGTCGGGCGCGGCTTGGAATCGGCTATCTGCCACAAGAGGCGTCTATTTTTCGGGGCCTCACTGTGGAAGACAACATCAAAGCGGTATTGGAGATTGTCGAGCCGGATCGACGCCAGCGCAAGCAGGACCTTGAGCGCCTGTTAGAGGAATTCGGTATTGATCACCTGCGCAACTCGCCCAGTATTGCCTTATCGGGAGGTGAGCGCCGCCGCTGTGAGATCGCGCGTGCTTTGGCCAGTCGCCCGGCTTTCATGTTGCTGGATGAGCCATTTGCTGGCATCGATCCCATTGCCGTGGGGGATATTCAGAAACTTGTCCGGCAGTTAACGGCGCGCGGGATTGGCGTCCTGATTACCGACCATAATGTACGCGAGACACTGGGACTGATTGACCGGGCTTACATCATCCATTCCGGGGAAGTTCTGATGGAAGGTACGCCTGATGACATTGTCCAGAATGAGGATGTAAGGCGCGTTTACCTTGGTGATCAATTTACTCTTTGAATGCAATGGTCTGCTCGGCTAAAGTCGAATTAACCCGGCATCTGGTATAATGCTAGATGGAAAACGGGTCCGGAAGAATGCTGGATCATACAAGACGATACATCATTGCAAACACTTCAGAATAACACGTCAATACTTCTAAGATCGTAGGGATCAAACCGCCTATGTCAGGGCCAAGTTCATTTTCTTTTGCAGGCGGGATGAGTCAGAAGCTCGCGCCCGGATTGCGTCAGAATCTGACTCAGTCTCTGGTCATGACGCCCCAATTGGTGCAGGCGATCAAACTCTTGCAGATGTCGCATCTGGAATTGTCAGGACATGTTGAAGATGAATTGGAAAAAAATCCGCTTCTGGAGCGCGAATCCGAAGGCGATGTTGATGATCCCGCACCTGAAGTCGAGACGGATGATTGGCACGAACGGGAACTGACAGAAACCAATACTGATCTCAGCGGCCCGCCGGATTCCGATTACAGCAATCTTTATCAGGATGATAATGAGAAGGCGCTGACACCTTCGCAGGAAACTCCTTACGATCAAGCCCTTGAAGGCCCTTCCATGCTTGGGGCCGCCGTCGGCGAGGATATGGCCTTTGATGCCACACTGGCTGGCACAACCAGCTTGCGCGCACGCCTGGAAGACCAGCTTTTCCTGATGACGACCAACCAGGTGATGCGGGCACTGTGTCAGTATCTGGTCAGCCAGTTGGATGGCGCCGGCTATCTCCAACTCGACAGTGCTGCCATTTGCGAGCAGTTTTCAATTGATGAGGCAACACTGGAAGCGGCGGTTTCATTGATTCACGCTTGCGAGCCAGTCGGCATTGGCGCGCGCAGTCTGAAGGAATGCCTTGAATTACAACTGAAAGATCAGGGTGAACTGGATGCTTCCATGCGCCTCATATTGGATAATCTGGCGTTGCTGGGACAGAAGGATGTCGACGCTCTGCAAAGTCTCACAGGCCTGTCCGATAGAGACATCAGCCGCAAGATTGCCTGCATTCGTTCTCTCAACCCCAAACCCGGCGAGATGTTTGAAGCATTGGAGCCTGAAAGTCTGGTACCGGATGTTCTGGTCAGGCCAAACAGCGCCGAGGGAAGTGACAGCGCCTGGCATATTGAACTCAACAGTGAAGTTCTGCCACGCCTTCTGGTGAATGAGGTTTACTACCAGACCGTCTCAAAACACGCCAAAGAGGATGAAAAGACCTTCCTGAACACCAGTCTGCAATCGGCAAGCGGCCTGATCAAGGCACTGGATCAAAGAGCCAGAAGCATTTTGAAAGTGGCAACGGAAATTGTCCGAATGCAAGACGCTTTCTTCCTCTATGGAATTGAATACCTCAAACCCATGACCTTGAAGCAGGTGGCAGACGCCATCGAAATGCATGAATCGACGGTCAGCCGCGTGACATCGAACAAATACATTTCAACGCCGCGCGGCATTTTTGAATTGAAGTTTTTCTTCTCGTCCTCCATCGCAGGTGTGAACGGTGAAGTTCATTCCGGAGAGGCTGTAAGGCACAGAATCAAACAGTTGATTGATCAGGAAGCAGCCGGTTCCATTCTTAGTGATGACGCCCTTGTGGAAAAATTGAAGGCCTCCGGCATCGACATTGCGCGCAGAACCGTGGCAAAATACCGCGAAGCACTTGGCATACCCTCCAGTGTGGCACGTCGGCGCCAAAAGCGGACGGTTGGCGGGCAAGCCAGATAGGCCATATGAGCTGCCTGGCCGGCAGTGAACATGGCTACGATGCTGACTGTGGCATCGAGTGCAGCACTGATTTGGATTGGGTAACCGGCTCATTTTCAGTGGCTAAGCGTCCAAAACCGGCTTGTGAACCGGTGGGCGAGTCGAAAAACGGTCCCATGCCGGGGCTCAAGCGAGAGGTAGATTATGGAACTTCGCATATCCGGAAAAAATATGGATGTGGGGGAAACCCTGCGTGGCGAAATAGAAAACAGGATTGGCGAGGCTTTAAACAAATACTTTTCAGGAACCTATTCCGGACAGGTCACCATGACCAAGGAGCCGAACGGGTTTTCCTCAGAATGTTCGATTCATCTGAGCACGGGTGCAAGTTTGGCAGCATCCGGTAAGGCATCAGAAC
>CAZOCA010000079.1:0-5938 GCA_964578105.1 uncultured Pararhizobium sp. | reverse complement strand
AACTGAAAGACCATCATCAGCGCGCTAACCGTGAAAACGCAATGATGGCAGCAAGTTACATTCTGGCTGCACCCGCCGAAGATGAAGAAGTGCCAGAGGATTTCAATCCCGTCATTATTGCTGAAACGGCTTCCAGTTTGCCAACCTTCACGGTTGGAAATGCAGTCATGGAGATGGACATGACGGATGTGCCGCTGCTGGTGTTTCGAAACGCTGGACATGGTGGTGTAAACGTGGTCTACCGTCGCGCCGACGGCAATATTGGCTGGGTTGATCCATCATTGCAGACTTGACGGGCTGCCGGGAACGGCTAGGTCTTGAGAGTAGGCGTGACAGCATTTTTAATCTGTAAGCCAAGCTGGTAGCCACCAGTCAACGGTTACCAGCTTGTGTTTGAAACAGAAATATGTGCCGCGAAAATGACAAATACAATAATGGATGTTTGCGATGGATCTGAGTGATCTGGTTTCGCCTGATGCCGTAATACCCACCCTGAAGGTGCAATCCAAAAAGCAGGCCATACAGGCACTGGCTGAAAAGGCTGCGTCTTTAACTGGTGTTCCGGAACGCGAAATTTTTGACACGCTTCTGCAACGTGAACGGCTTGGGTCCACTGGTGTGGGGCATGGCATTGCCATTCCTCACGGAAAATTGGTGACCTTTGACGCAATCATTGGCGTTTTTGCTCGTTTGGAAACACCGATCGAGTTTGAATCGCTTGACGGTGAGCCCGTCGACCTGATTTTCCTCTTGCTGGCCTCCGAAGGGGCCGGGGCCGATCATCTGAAGGCTCTGGCGCGCATTGCCAGAGTGTTCCGCAACAACCAAATCACATCGAAATTGCGCGAAACACGCGATGCAGACAGCATTTATTCGATTCTGACCCAGGATATGGCATCGAACGCGGCTTAGAATACGGTCTGCGTCTGTAGTTGAGGGTCTGAACCCAATTGGGCCCTGACCCTAGCCTGCCGCACCAAATGATTGCCAAAACCTGAGCGGACAGACGGCCTATTGGATATGTGCCCAATTGACCGCCTGTTTGTCATTTGCCGGTTCGGACCTTAGTTCCCGGCAGAATTGCCGCTGGCCGCCATTGTGAGCTTTTTCAAGGCCCCTTGCATGGCCTGGATGGCGGGATGATTCACTGGAATGCCATGTTCCACCGCAGCATCGGCGGGATCGGGATAGCTCAGCCAGACCTGTCCCGATGCATCCTCATAGGCCAGAACACGAAGTGGCAGATACAGCCCGATTGTTTGACTGATGGCGAAAGCATCTGCGCCAATCTTCGGGCTGCCAAAGATCAGGACTGTCGTGGGTCGAATGTCTTTTCCAACGCTTTTTACGCCCTGCTGAAAATCAACCTTTGTGAAGATTCGCGCCCCCGCTTTTTCTATGGCGGCTTCCAGCCTGGCAGTTACGTCGCTGACGGGCAGTTCGCTTTTTACGTTGATCATGGCGCTCTGCGCGGATGAAAATGTCAGGAGCGCAAATAGGGCCGACAGGCCTATGTTTCGGATGTGTGAGAGTTTCATTGGGTTTCCTTTCCCGGTTGTTCCAACAAAGGGCTACCAACGAATGGAAATTGGTGCTTGAGTCCGGTTTGAGTATTTTTGGAGGAATTTTGGAGGTTCCTTCAAACGATCCGGGTTGGCGTTGTGATTTATCAGTTTGACGAATTTGAATTGGACTACACAAAGTTCGAGTTGAAACATGCGGGCGAACAGATTCATGTCGAGCCGCAAACACTGACGTTGTTGCATTTTCTTATCAAAAACCGGGACCAGCTGATTTCCAGAGCCGATATGATCAAGACCATCTGGTCTGGCCGGACGGTGTCTGATTGGGCGGTATCTGCTTCTATCAAAGCCGCGCGGATTGCTCTTGATGACGTCGACACGCCTCGGCGCTATATTCGTACCATTCACGGCAAGGGTGTTCGGTTTGTCGCCCATGTCAATGAAGTGCCAAGTGGTGCTGGAGCGCCCAAAGCAAAGCTGGTGTCCGATAATGGTCTGCACCTGATCATCCTGCCGCTTACCGATTTTAGCGAGCGCAAACAGAATCAGTATCTGGCAGATGGAATCACAGAAGATCTGATCAATGATCTGGGAAGCGCAAAAAATCTGCGTGTTGCATCACGCAGTGCATCTTTCAGACTGCAAGGAGAAGAGACAGCCCCCGGGGTCCTGCGGGATAAAATGGGCATCAGCCATGTTTTGGAAGGCTCTATCCGCAGAAGTGAAAACCGGTTTCGGATCAATCTGCAATTATTGGAAACCGAAACAGAAACCCAGGTTTGGTCTGACAGATATGATGGCACGATGGGGGATATATTCGATTTTCAGGATACGATTTGTGCAAAAATTGCGCGCAATCTGAAAGTGCAGTTTTCAGCGCTGTCAGGCCGTAGCCGCACGCGCAACAAAGACGCCTATGAGCACTGCTTAAAAGGCCGGGCTGAATACTACCAGTATAAGCCGGCAAGCCTTGCCAAGGCGCTCACGCATTTTGAAGCTGCAACGGAAGCAGATCGCACATATGCGGAAGCCTTCGCCTATCAGGCCTATTGCCGAACATCGAACTATGTTTTCACTTGGCCTGGTGCCGATGATGATCTCAGTATTGCAGAGGAATTGGCACGAAAGGCCATCGAACTGGATGAAAGCTCCGCCATTGCTTTTGCCCGTCTGGGCTGGACGCTTGGCTTTCTGGCAGATCGTGATCGAACCATCGAAGCCTTTGAAAAGGCTCTGGATCTGGACCCGTTCAATGCCGAGGTCTGGCATTCCTATGGTGAAACCCTCAACCGGCTGGCTCTTCCGGTGGAAGCTTTGCGCCGTTTGGAAACAGCCTTTGGCATAGACAGCTACGCACCACCAAGTTGGGAATTTGCACGCGGCCATTCCAGAATTCTGCTTCAGGATTACGATCAGGCTCTGGAGTATTTGTTGCCCGTTCTGGATCGTGTTCCGGGCTTTATTCCCGCCCGCGTTCAACTGACGCGGCTCTATGCGGAAACAGACAGGCTGGGTGAGGCCGCAGACATGGTTGCATCCATCCGCAAACTGGCACCACGCTATCGGATGGAAAACGCGCTTAGAATGTTCCCCTATCCGGATGCCGAGCATAGCAAACGTTTTGAGCAGGCGCTCAAGGCAGTCGATTTTCCAGAGAGTTAGTTTTTGCCTGAGGCCATCCTGTCCGCCAGGAAACGTACAAACAGAAGTGTCAGACTTTCCTCTGAGACATTGTTCGGCCACACCGCATAAAGAGAAATTGGCTTAAGGGGCCAATTTGGATTGAGAGCGATGAGGTCTCCCCTGTCCAGATCATCCTGGATAATGACTTTTGGTACTGCTGCGAGTCCCAATCCGCTTTTGGCCATTTGGCACATAGCAACAACACCATCGACTTCAATTGACACCTCTGGATTGATCCGTGGCATCTCGCCTTTGGTGTTGGTCAACTGCTTGTTGATGGGAAATTGTCGGAAACTGATCCAGTCCATTTCTGACAGGTCATCAATTGTCTTGGGCAAGGGCTTTCCGGAGAGATAGCCCTTTGACGCAACGAGAGCATGTTCCAGGTCCACCAGTTTCCGGGCTTTGTATTGTGAGTTTTCAAGCCACCCGGTTCGTAGGGCCACATCAAAATCGGAGCCGATGAGGTCAACACGTTGATCTGAAAAGCTCAGCGAAAGTTTGACTGCCCGGTAGTGTTTTGCAAAATCGGTCAGATGATCGCTGAAGGGTGGTCTTTCAAACAGATTACCAGACACTGCAACGCGCAACCGCCCCGATGGCAGATCTGTCTGGTGCTGAATGGACCCGATTCCACTTGTTGCAGCCGCCATGATCTTTTGACCGGCCTCAAACAGCACGGCGCCATTTTCGGTCAGGGAAATCTTGCGGGTCGAGCGATAAAGCAGAGCCGTCCCAAGTCGCTGTTCCAACTGCGAGACATGATGGCTGACAACGGATGGAGACAGTTTCAGGGTTTTCGCCGCTGCACGAAACGAACCGGATTCCACCACTTCGTGGAAGATCGCAATGGCTCGGAGGTGATCAATCATTGTTCGGCCCAGTCGAATTAAGAAACTCAATAATCCTATATTATCAATTTTTCCGAAATGCTGCATCCTATTTCAACGAAACGCGAACAAGCGTGTTTCAGCGGAATGCCAAACAGATCAAAGGGAGCAGAACATGTCGGAAATCGTATTGACGCACAGAGTTGAAGACGTCGCCAAGTGGAGAAGTTTTGACGATGAGCGGAGCGCAAATCTCGGGGCTTTTGCCACGAATATCAAAAGCCATGTTGATGTGGACGGCGGCGATTTGGTGGCCCTGACAATGACAATTACTGACCGCGATGGCATGTGTGCTTATATGAAGTCAGACGCCTGTGGAGCCATTATGCAGCAACACGGTGTCATCCAGCCGGTCAACATGATGAAGCACAGCAGCTAGGTCGCTCAGAGCGATTTGGCTGGACAATCTGGTCGGGATAGATTCCCGGCCAGATCTATTTGAATTGTCAGAGCCCGATCATGGCCTTCATGTTGCCGATGAAGGTCGAATCATCCTGCTGTTTGCGCGCATCCAGCAGAGCGTCCGCATCCGGGCCTGCGCGATATCGTAGCCTGTCTGTTCCATCAGTTGCCGCTGACAAGATAATGTCGGCAACCACGGATGGCTCGGACGCTTCGGTATTGCTGCCCCAACTTTCAAACAGCTTTTGGACGGTTGGCTGATATTCAGCCATGGTTTCGTCATTGACGAAGTCGAACGATCGCCCGCCAAAATCAGTTTTAATGAGACCGGGTTCAACAAGTTTTACCCTCACGCCGAAGGGTTCCAATTCGTAATGCAGCGATTCTGACATGCCTTCGACCGCGAATTTGGTGCCGTGATAAAGCGTTCCAAGCGGGAAGGTCATCTGCCCGCCAATGGACGAGATATTGATGATGGTGCCGGACGCATTGGCGCGAAAATGCGGTAGCAGCGCTTTGGTGGTTGCCAACAGTCCAATGACATTGGTTTCGAACTGACGTCGGATGCGGTCCATCGGAAAGGCTTCCAGAGGCCCGTAGGCGCCATAACCCGCATTGTTCAGCAGGACGTCAATGTTGCCAAACCTTGCAATGCCCTGTTCCACAGCTTGCGCAATAGACGCCTCATCCGTCACATCCAACCGTGTCACCAGAACATTGTCGAGTTGTGTCAGGTCCTCTTCATTATCAGGTGACCGCATGGTTGCGATGACATTCCAGCCATTGGCCTGAAACAGTTTGGCAGTTGTCTTTCCAATTCCCGAAGACGCGCCGGTGATGAGTATGGTCTGTGTCTTGGTTTGCATAATGGGGTGTTCCTTCAAAAAATGTGCTAACTAATTTCTACTCTCAGAGGTTCTGGCCGCCAGAAATCTCAATGCGCTGCCCGGTCATCCATTGATTGTCCCCCACCAGAAGACTGGTAATGGCTCCGCCAACATCCTCTGGAAGACCAACGCGGCCCATGGCTGTTGTGGACGCGACAAATTGATTGATTTCAGGATTATCCCGCACCATGCCGCCGCCGAAATCTGTCTCGATGGCTCCCGGCGCAATGGTATTGACGGTGATGCTGCGTGCACCAAGTTCGCTTGCCATGTAGCGGGTCAGCACTTCCACGGCGCCCTTCATGGCACCATAGGCGGAGAAACCAGGCATGGTGAAACGGGCAAGGCCCGTGGACAGATTCACGATGCGCCCGCCATCTTCAATCAGGGGAAGCAGCCGCTGGGTGAGGAAGTAGACCCCTTTGAAATGCATGTTCATCAAAGTGTCGAAGTCGTCTTCACTGGTGTCTGCAAATGGCTTGTTGATGCCGATACCGGCATTGTTGACCAGAAAATCAAACGTTTCGCGTTGCCAAATCTGTGTCAATGCAGC
>CAZOCA010000078.1:6847-8981 GCA_964578105.1 uncultured Pararhizobium sp. | reverse complement strand
GTGCAGCCATGCCCATGATCTGTACGCAGGTCGGTGGCATTGGTGAGATTTATGGCGACCGTTCAGACGCGCTGGTAAATCCGGATCTGCCGGACATCACCAAGGCTATGCGCGCGATGAAACAAGCTGATTTCAAGTCAGCAGACACTGACTATCTCCATCAACGTGTCTCAAACGAGTTTTCAATCAAAGTCATGGAACAACGCGTTATGGACCTCTACCGGTCTGCGCTCCAAAGCTGACCAACCGTTTAATTAATCGTCGAAATCCATAGACTCGTGCAGCCTCAGGAATTCGGGGCCCTGGCCAAGAATAAGCGGATCAACTTTGCCGATCGCATCCTTGTCCTTACCGTCATACTCCAGATTGCTGAGCACATGGCGGATTGTGTTAAGGCGTGCACGACGTTTGTCGTTTGAGCGCACTATGGTCCATGGCGTCGTGACCGCGTGGGTCTTCTTCAGCATCAAATTACGCTTGTCCGTATAGTCACCCCATTTGTCCAGGGAAGCGATATCCATGGGCGACAGTTTCCATTGTTTCAATTCGTCATGCCGACGATCATGAAACCGCTTCATCTGCATTTCGCGCCCGATATTCAGCCAGAACTTGAACAAGTGAATGCCTTCATCCACAAGCATTTGCTCGAATTTTGGTGCTTCCTGCAAAAAGGTCTGATGCTGTTCAGGACTGCAAAAGCCCATGACGGGCTCAACGCCGGCACGGTTGTACCAGGAGCGGTCAAACAGAACTGTTTCACCATCTGTTGGCAGATGCTGGATGTAGCGCTGAAAATACCATTGCCCGCTTTCCCGCTCTGTTGGCTTGGGAAGGGCTGCAATTTTGACCGAACGTGGATTCATATAGGCCCGGATGGCATTGATGCTGCCGCCCTTGCCGGCGGCGTCCCGGCCTTCAAACACCAACACCAGTCGCGCGCCATTATCCTTTGCCCATGCCTGAACTTTCACCAGTTCAATTTGCAAAATCCGCAACTCTTTCTCATAGGTTTTGCGCGACAGTTTTTCATCATAAGGGTAATGGCCGCTCTGCATGGCCGCATCCTTGATCCGAGATGCCAGTTTTGCATCATCAAGATCAAATTTTTCAAGAAGTGCATCGCTGGCGGATGATTTGCTTTTCGTCATAAAGGCTCCCAAACACTGTACTGTTACACCACGGTATCGGATTGTAGCGTCGCTCACAATCCAGCAGATATTTGGTCAAGAGTTTCGCCGACTGTCAAAAAACTGAAATAACTTTGCCACATAAGGGTTTTCGGTCATGCTCAATGACAGATGCCAATGAATGGAGGACCGGTCATCATGCCAGTCGACCCCGTACTTTCGGATGCGGAAACAGAAAGTATTGCGCCAATAAAGCGGCTGCTTGACCAGCGCTGGGTGTTGATTGTGTCTCTTGGAGGCGTGTTGGCCTTCTGGCTGCGCGGCGATGTGACACCTTCTGCCGGTATTCTGTTTCTCTTGGCGCTTTGGGCCGCAGCCATGGTGGAACCTGTGGCCAGCCAGCGGCGCAGGCATTTGGCTGTGCTGCAGACAGCCCGCGCAGTGGCAAGGCAGTCGATTTGGCCTAACACATCCACCAAACGGGTGGTGGCTTCCTTATCAATGCCAAGCATATTGGTAGACCGCGAAGGGATCGTTCGCTTCAGCAACACCGCAACAAAGGCGGTGTTGGGAGACATCAAACCTGGTCAGGCCATGTCCTTGCATTTTCGACAACGTGATCTGGTCGGAGCTCTGAACCGGGTGTTGGCAACTGATCAACCTGAACAGCTTGAATACATCGAGCGCTTTCCGGTTGAGCGCTGGTTCAATGTAGCCTTAGGTCCGCTGCGCTTCGATACGGAAAACAGCGGGCCCGTGGGCGAACCGTCACGTTTTCTGCTGGTCCAGTTTCAAGATTTGAGTGAGCAGAAGCGAACAGAGCGCATGCGCGTTGATTTCATCGCAAACGCCAGCCACGAATTGAGGACACCGCTGGCGTCTCTGTCCGGATTTGTCGAGACGTTATTGGGTCCGGCAAAGGACGACGAGACTGCGCGCACCCGGTTTTTGAACATTATGCGAGAACAGTCGCAGCGCATGTCGCGCCTCATTGACGATCTGTTGTC
>CAZOCA010000078.1:0-6747 GCA_964578105.1 uncultured Pararhizobium sp. | reverse complement strand
CGCCTGACAGAACGGTTCTATCGAGCCGATGTGGAAACAAGCCGCCAGAAGCAGGGTACCGGTCTTGGGCTTGCGATCGTCAAGCATATACTGAACAGACACAGCGCAGCATTGGACATCACAACAGAATCCGGGAAAGGGGCTACCTTCTCTGTGGGATTCCCGAAAAAGAACGATGTTCCATCTGTTGAAAACGGATCGAACTTCGCTGTCCTGGATAAAAAATAATAAATAACAGTCACTTAGACTGTCATTGAAATGATACATAAACGTCATAGAAGCATCATTGCGTCTAGCTAGTTTGCATCGTGAAGGGCGGGAACACTTCCTGCCTTTTGCGTAGCGCAAAGTGCGCTTGCTCTTTATTCGTCGCCCGAACCCTTCTGTTTTGAGGAGGGCAGGGGTTTTAAATTGAACAGTGGGTACTGCTGCAACACGGACAGTAGGCCCGGACCTTTCCAGGGAGAAGTCCATTGAAATTTACATCCGCAACAAGCGCGCTTGCTGTCAGCGTTTCGGTTTTCGCAATCGTAGGTGCCGCTGAAGCACGTGATCAGGTACAGGTTGCCGGGTCTTCAACCGTGCTTCCTTACGCCACGATCGTTTCCGAGGAGTTTGGAAATTCTTCTGAGTTCCCGGCGCCAATTATTGCATCCGGCGGTTCTTCTGCCGGTCTGAAACAGTTCTGCCAGGGCGTTGGTGAAAACACCATCGATATCGCAAATGCGTCCCGCGCAATCCGCGAAAAAGAAATTGCAGCATGTAAAGCTGCTGGCGTTGAAGGCATCCACGAAGTCAAATTCGGTTATGACGGCATTGTCTTTGCTTACGACATTGATGCGCCTGCCATAGCATTCGAGCCAGACGATTGGTACAAAGCTCTGGCCGCACAAATCGTCGTGGATGGCAAGCTTGTCGATAATCCATACACCACCTGGAATGAAGTAAACGCCAGCTTCCCGGACTGGGAAATCTCTGCTTACATTCCTGGCGAAAAACATGGCACCCGTGAAGTGTTTGAAGAAAAAGTGCTGGCCTCCGGGTGCGAGCATGTTGGTGCTCTGGAAGCAATGATCGCTTCCGGAATGGACGAAGATGCCGCTGAAGACGCTTGCATCAAAGTCCGTACCGATGGCAAATCTGTCGACATTGATGGCGACTACACAGAAACACTTGCACGCATCGAATCCAACAAAACCGGTATCGGCGTGTTTGGTCTCGCTTTCTACGAAAACAACACCGACAAGCTGCAGGTCTCAACAATGGGCGGCATCTCGCCTTCTGTCGAAACAATCTCCAGCGGTGAATACCCTGTGTCACGTCCCCTGTTCTTCTACGTCAAACAGGCACATATCGGCGTGATCCCGGGTCTGGCAGATTATGTTGAGTTCTTCCTGTCCGAAGAGATTGCCGGTCCATATGGTCCATTGGCCGAATATGGTCTGGTCGCTCTTCCAGAAGAAGAACGTCAAGCTGAGCTTGCTCAGTTCGCGAACAAAGAAGCCATGTAATTGAACTGGGCGGTCAGCTTCACTGGCCGCCCTTTCTTCTTAGTATTCATAGGTATCTCAGGCTGCGTCTTGCCTTCAGGTGACACGCGGGAAGACGAGGGTCAGACATGACAACCGGGCTCCTTCTGAGCGTCATCATTGTTCTGATGGTCGCTGCGTTCTTGTACAGCCGCACGCGCGCTGTCCAACTGGTCGCAGGCGATGTCAAGAAACTGCATTCGCGCCCAACTTATCACGGCAGCTTCGGAGCGCTTTTGATCGGTTTACCGCTTGTTGTGGTGATGGTCTTCTGGATGATCGCAGAGCCGATCTACCTGAACAAGGTCGTCCATGGTCAATTGCCTGATACGGTCAATGCGCTGACAGACTCAGAGCGCGGACTTATCGAAAGCCAGGTTCGCTCAATTGCTGACGGGTTGACCTTGCTGGATGCTCCAGAACGTCGTCAGGTCAGCGCCGGTCTGGTGGATACGCGGTCGCTTCTGGCAGAAAAAGGCGTCCCACTGGGGTCCGATGTTCAGCGCTATATGGTAACCGCAGCAGACGCATATCTGGAGCGTCAGGGCGTCAGCCGCACAATGCGGGTCGGTGTTCTGATACTGGTTGCGCTGCTGGCCGGTTTTTATCTGGTGAGAACCCTCACGCCGGAGTTGCGGGCCAGAAACCTGGTGGAACTTGCGGTCCGTATTGCGCTTATAACAGCCTCCAGTATCGCAATTCTCACCACCATTGGCATTGTGCTGTCAATGATGTCCGAGACCATTCGCTTCTTCAATATGGTGCCGTTATCCAATTTCTTCCTTGGCACTGTCTGGGATCCACGCTTTGCAAATGTCGGGTCTGGAACGGAAGTCGGCCAGTATGGTCTGATCCCGTTGCTGTGGGGCACAGTCCTGATCTCTTTGATCGCGCTGATGGTTGCCGTGCCAATCGGATTATTCGCGGCCATTTACATGGCTGAGTATGCCTCTAACCGGGTCCGGAACACAGCCAAACCATTGCTGGAAATCCTCGCGGGCATCCCGACCATCGTTTATGGCTTCTTTGCTCTCGTAACCGTCGGACCGTTTTTCAGGGATTTTGGTGCGACTCTGGGTCTGGATGTCTCCGCCCGAAGCGCACTTACCGCTGGCGTGGTGATGGGGATCATGATCATTCCATTCATTTCGTCCCTGTCAGATGATATCATCACCTCAGTGCCCCGCGCCATGCGCGAAGGATCTCTCGGGCTCGGCGCAACCAAGTCGGAGACCATTCGGCGTGTCGTGTTCCCGGCAGCTTTGCCCGGCATCGTCGGCGCCATTTTGTTGGCAGCTTCACGCGCCATCGGCGAAACCATGATCGTGGTTCTGGCCGCAGGGGTTGCTCCCAATCTTACGGCAAACCCGCTTGAGGCGGTCACAACCGTTACCGTGAAAATTGTCAGCCAGTTGACCGGCGATACCGAATTCACCAGTCCTCAGACTCTGGTGGCTTTTGCCCTGGGCCTGACGCTGTTTACCATGACTTTGATTTTGAACATCTACGCGCTGTATATTGTGCGCAAATACCGGGAGCAGTATGACTAATGACTGACAGCACCCAGCCTTCCCGACCGACATCAGGCCGCAAGACAATTGGCGAGGCGATGAAATCATCGTTGAAGTCTCGCTACGCAGCCGAGAAACGATTTCAGGCCTATGGCATTATCGCAATTTCGCTTGGATTGATTTTCCTCGGCCTTCTGTTTTACTCCATCATCTCACGCGGCTACACGGCATTCGAGCAAACAATTATTGACTTGCCGGTTGATCTGCCACGGGCCGAGTTTTCTGTAAACGACCGGGTGACCGATGAAGCGATTTCCAAAGCCAATTACTCAAAAATAGTGCGCGAAGCCATTGTCAAAACCGTTGGCGCTGATCTGTCAGACAGAGGTGAAGTTCGCAAGGTTCTGGAACTTGTGTCACGTGAAGCGAGCAATCAAATTCGCAACTTTGTTGCTGAAAATCCCGATGCGATTGGCTCCACACAGATCATTCCTGTTTTAGCCCGCGGTGATGTGGATTCCCTGATGAAAGGGCAGATCAGACGCGACGTGGATGAGAGCCGACGTCAGCTCGACGATCAGCAACTTGTCTGGATTGACCAACTCATCGAAGAAGGCCGTCTGGAAAAACGGTTCAACACCTTTATCTTCACTGAAGGCCCCTCCAGCCGAGCTGAATCCTCCGGTATTGCTGTCGCGGTAATGGGGTCAGCCTTCATGATGGGTGTTGTGCTTTTGCTGGCGTTGCCAATTGGCGTCGCAGCTTCAATTTATCTGGAGGAGTTCGCGCCTAAAAACCGCTGGACTGACCTGATTGAAGTCAACATCAACAATCTTGCAGCGGTCCCATCCATTGTGTACGGAATTCTGGGTCTTGCAGTCTTCATCAACTATGCTGGTCTGCCGCGCTCTTCTGCCATGGTTGGAGGTCTGGTTCTGACTTTGATGACACTGCCGACCATCATCATTGCAACCAGAGCAGCGCTGCGCGCGGTTCCACCTTCCATTCGCGAGGCAGCGCTTGGTGTTGGAGCGTCCAGAAACCAGGCCGTTTTCCACCACGTGCTGCCATTGGCAGCACCGGGCGTCATGACCGGCACCATCATTGGTCTTGCTCAGGCATTGGGCGAAACCGCACCATTGCTGATGATCGGTATGGTGGCATTCGTGAATGACTTTCCAACATCTCCCTGGAGCCCTGCTACCGCAGTTCCGGTTCAGATTTTCCTATGGGCAAACTCAGCCGAACGTGCCTTTGTTGAGCGCACCTCTGCGGCAATCATCATATTGCTGGTATTCCTTATTTGTATGAATGCCTTGGCCGTCTTCTTGCGTAGGCGCTTCGAACAGCGCTGGTAACTCGTATAAAAGGATCCCATGACATGGACGCTTCCGCTCAGACCATGACTACCAATAGTGAAAGTACTGTTTTGACCAACGCGCCTCACATCAAGATGAAGGGTGAGAAGGTCAATGTGTTCTATGGAGAGAAACAGGCACTTTTCGATGTGGATCTGGATGTGCTTGAGCATCAGGTTACAGCACTGATCGGACCTTCAGGCTGCGGTAAGTCCACCTTTCTGCGCTGTTTGAATCGCATGAACGATATAATTGATATCTGTCGAGTCAAAGGCAATATCACGTTGGACAAGACCGACATTTATGACTCGTCAGTAGATGTTGTGGAACTGCGGGCTCGTGTGGGCATGGTGTTTCAAAAACCCAATCCGTTTCCAAAATCCATCTTCGAAAATGTTGCCTATGGTCCAAAAATTCATGGCCTCGCGCGCAATAAATCGGAGCTTGAGGAAATCGTTGTAGAAAGTCTGCAAAAGGCTGGCCTTTTCGAAGAGGTCAAAGATCGCCTTGAAGAGCCGGGAACCGGGTTGTCCGGCGGGCAACAGCAGCGGCTTTGCATTGCGCGGGCCATTGCGGTCAGTCCGGAGGTCATCCTCATGGATGAGCCCTGCTCGGCGCTTGATCCGATAGCCACAGCCAAAGTGGAAGAGTTGATTGATGAGTTGCGTCAGAATTATACCATCGTGATTGTCACCCACTCCATGCAGCAGGCCGCGCGCGTTTCTCAGCGCACCGCTTTTTTCCATCTTGGCACGCTGGTGGAAGAAGGCGTAACCGATGAGATTTTTACCAATCCGACGGACAAACGGACCCAGGATTACATTACCGGCCGGTTCGGTTAGCGTCGAACCCAAGCAAGGATAGAACAATGGCTGATCATACAGTTACCGCCTATGATGAGGAACTTCAGACCCTTGCAAGGTATATCGCCGAAATGGGTGGTATTGCAGAGGGGATGATTGTGGATGCGCTGCATGCGCTGTTGCGCGCAGATGCCATTTTGGCCCGAAAGGTGATTGCCGACGACAAGGATCTGGACAAGCTTCAACGCCAGGTTGAAGAGGATGCAATCCTGACAATTGCCAAACGTCAGCCTATGGCCTCGGATTTGCGCGAAATCATTGCAGCCCTGCGCATATCGAATGATCTGGAACGTTGCGGTGATCTGGCCAAGAATATTGCCAAGCGGGCGATTGCTATCGAAGGCATGGTACAGCCGTCAAAGCTCATCCACGGCATCGAGCATATGGCCGAGCTTGCGCAAGCCCAGCTAACCAAAGTGCTGAACGCTTATGTGGCCGGAGATGTGGATGAGGCCGAGCTTGTCTGGCAGAATGACAATGAAATTGACGCTATGTACACCTCATTATTCCGCGAACTTCTGACTTACATGATGGAAGATCCGCGCAATATTTCATTCTGTACCCATCTGTTGTTCTGCGCGAAAAATGTGGAACGCATTGGTGATCATGCAACCAACATTGCAGAAACGGTTATTTTCAAGGAGACCGGCGTCCAGTTGGAAGATGAGCGGCCAAAGGGTGACAACAGCGCAATTGAGGTGCCGGATCAACCCCGGCCCCAGCCTCGGCCCAAGTCCTGATACGCAAACCATGAAAATCTGTAAGCACATCACGGAGATGCAATAATGGCAGCGCCACACATCTTAGTCGTCGAGGATGAAGAAGCCCTCAGTCTGCTTTTGCGTTACAATCTTGAAAGTGAAGGCTATCAGGTTGATGTCTCTGAGCGTGGTGACGAAGCGGAACTGAAACTGCGCGAAACCGTTCCTGACCTGTTGCTGCTGGATTGGATGTTGCCGGGCCTTTCAGGGATCGAGCTTTGCCGCAGGGTGAGGGCGCGGGATGAAACCCGTAATCTGCCCGTCATCATGTTGACAGCGCGGGGTGAGGAAACCGAGCGCATTCGTGGCCTGTCCACTGGCGCTGACGACTATGTGGTCAAACCCTTCTCTGTGCCTGAACTCATGGCAAGGGTGAAAGCCATGCTCCGGCGAGCCAAACCGCAGGTGGTCTCACGGCTGTTGCAGGCAGGGGATCTGGAGATGGACCGGGAAACCCACAGGGTTCATCGCGCGACGCGTGAAATTCATCTGGGACCGACAGAATACAAACTTCTAGAATTCTTCCTGCAAAGCCCCGGGCGCGTTTTCTCACGTGAACAATTGCTGGATGGTGTGTGGGGTCATGATGTCTATGTTGACGAACGCACTGTGGATGTACATGTTGGGCGTCTCCGCAAGGCTATAAATAAGGGCCGCGCGAAAGATCCAATTCGGACAGTTCGCGGTGCTGGCTATTCTCTCGACGATCAGTTTCCTGTTTGACT
>CAZOCA010000077.1:0-9012 GCA_964578105.1 uncultured Pararhizobium sp. | reverse complement strand
GCACAGAGCCCGGGGGCGAGGCCATCATGCATGATGGTCAGATCACAGCCCGCAACATTGAACTGGAGCCGGGGCGCAAAATCGTTCAGGCTTGGCGGGTAGCGCCTTGGGAAGAAGGTCAATACACGTTACTGCGCATCATGCTTGCAGCAGAAAATGATGGCACACGCATCACCCTGGATCAGACCGGTTGCCCTGAAGAAATGACAGATCATTTGGCCGATGGTTGGGAAGCCCGGTACTGGACGCCACTGCGCACTTATTTCGAAAACCGCTAGGGTCTGTTAGTTTTATCCATCGGAAAGGGGCCGGCTGCACTCAGTCGATCCCATTACAAGGGGGAGTGGCGAAGATGAATGAGCTAACATCCAATGTGAATTGGCTGGCCGTAATCATAGGAACCATTGTCAGCTTCATAATAGGCTGGCTGTGGTATTCACCTATTCTGTTTGGAAAGAAATGGGCCGAAGGCTCGGGCGTGGAACTTGGCACTGCCTCTTCCATGCCGGTAGCCGCCATGGTCACGCAACTGGTCTCGACCTTTTTCCTGGCACTGCTGGTCGGAATTACCGCCGCTCAAAATGCCCTTGCCACCATCATCCTGATCGTTCTGACAATCGCGGGCTTTGTCATGTCAGTGGGACTGTTCGTGAAGAAGTCCACTTTTGCGGTTCTGGTAGATGGTGGTTTCATTGTGACCATGGGCGTGGTGATGGTCATCATACAAGGCATCTTCTAGGCCATTTATTGTTGCCGGCTATCAGTCCCAAAAGTGGCCTGATACCGGTGGAATACCAGAAACAGCGCCAGGACCGCGCCTGAGAGCACAAACAGGATCATCATGCCCTGGTTCTGGAACAACCCCAGACTGGCACCGGACGCCACCGGCCCGGCGATGCCTCCCAATGTATAAAGCATCGCAATCGCGGTCATGGCCGCAGGGATTTGAGGCGCATTCTGGCTTCGGCCAGCTTCGATCACGGCCAATGTATTCAACCCGCCAGCGGCTCCACCCAGGAAAAACAACGCGACCAGCGACACCAGCATTTGTTCCGTAAACAGAAGCACCACCAGACTGCTGCCTATGATGAAAACGATGCAGAGCATCTGAGCCAGATAGTAATTCCAGCGATCAGCAATGTAGCCCAGCGCGGGCTGCAGCAATGTGCCGCCAAACCCGAATGAACTGACCAGAATGGCACTGATCTGGAGCGAAAAGTCGACATGCTCAAAATAAAGCGGCAGCAAGGCAATTGCCGAATTCTCAATGAGCCCGGCCACAAAAGCTGCCACCAAAGCCGTCAGAATGACCCGGATCAGGAATTTCTGCCCCAGACCTTTTCCCGGCTCCTGCTCCAATTCAGGAATTGGGCTGTTATTGGCAATGAAAAAGGCAAGCTGCCCAAAAACCGCGATGGCAATGCATATCCAGACCACGGTCTGAAGATCCGTTCCCACGAAAAGCAGCGGGCCCAGGCCAATGCCCAGCCCCATCAGCGCTTCATGCAGTCCTATCATGCGTCCGCGAACATGTGTCGCGCTCACATGGACAACAAGCGTGTCGCAAACGATCCAGCGGATTATCAGCCCCATACCCATTGCAATGGATGACAAGGCAATAAAGGCCGGGGTCGGCGACAGCGCCAACATCACAAGGCTGACGAGAGTAAAGCAGGAGGCGAAAAGATTGGACCGATGCGGGCCGACATCGGCGATCAGGCTCGGCACAAAGGGACCAGCCAGAAAAACCACGATCCAGGCAACTGCCACAAAGATTCCGATAGCAAAACTGCTCAGCGAACTGTCGGACAGAAACTGCGAAATCAGGATTGGAAAGGTTCCGACCTGAATGATTTGAAACAGCAGTGAACCGGAGAACAGGGCAATTGTCTGCGTCTTGGTTCCACTAGTCGTCTTCATAAGGTCTGTCTGGATGAGTTTGGCCAAAAGAGGTAGGCCGAACGATTTTTGCTGAATTTTTGGTGTGAGCGTGAAGCGCCCGCACTGTCTGTCTCCATCGCCAGTTTAAAGCCCATGACCACGCCCTTCGCTACAAAATTCTTTAAGAAAACGTCAAAAAACGCGCATTAACCATAAAAATTATCGTTGAGGGTGTTGAAAAACCCGAAAATTCAGCGCATTTATATAAAAGTTAAAATAAATTTAATTTAAATACACTCAATAAGAAGCAACTACAGGTTGCCACATCCGGTCAAAACAACGCAAGAGTTTAGTCGCTGTAGCGAAAATGTTATGAGTAAGGATTGACCATGTCGTCTCGGACACCTCCGGTGGACACCTCCCAGGTTCGCCAATCGTCAGAACTGAAATACGCCCCATCCCTCCGCGAACAGCCTAAACCCGGTACCGTCCCGCACGGTCCGGCTCCTTATGGCAAAGGCACCAGAGGCAAGAAGGGCGTTGGCCTGAACGGCCGCAAGACGGATGCCCAGACCATAGAAGAAACCAAGACTTGGATGACGCGTGAGTTGCCGTGCGTGGCCGGGCGGCGTGAGCTGAATCGTGGCCGCTACATGGTGCGTTCTGCGACCAGAGCCAATGTTCCTGAAATATTTGCTGATTTTAAAACCCAGCTTGAACAGGGCAGCGTCGTTGCCTGTCTCTACGTATTCAACGATCCGCGCTATTATGAAGGCAGCTCGCAAACATCGGACGTGTTTCACTTCCTGGCAGAGCAGATGCAGGGCATCACACAGGTGAAAGCCCGCGACCTGGCCAATGGTGCAGCTCTGACAAACTCTGTTGAACTGCGCTGCCCGGTTACCAATCAGCGCACATTATATGATGACTTTGAAAGCATCGCCTTTTGTCCGCAATCGAACGTTAAATCGGACATGCTCTATGACCCGCTGATGTACGCACCCTTCCCGAGCGTCAACATGTCTTCCGACGTCTATGCCTTTTCAAAATTCGTGGCTGACAGTGCATTGAGCTCGATCGGCAAGCCGGTCTATGAGGAAACCGATATGACGCGGGTTTCAAGGTTGTTTTCCCAATGCATAGCCCGTTGGCAACGTGTGGCAACAACGACCATCCGCAATTATGAAGCCATGACCGACACTGCTATTTGCCCGGTCCATGTCACGGATGACGAAAAATACTGGATTGCCTTTCACAAGGATCCAGCCTTTGCCGAACAGAAAAAAGAGATCCACCGCCACGAGCTTCCCGTGGGCTACGGAGCCCGGATTACCGACCGCTGGTTGCGCTATTTTGAAGGCGATACCGAATTTGTGGCAAGCGGACTTGCCCGCGACGGCGAAAGAGTTTGATAACCATAAACTAAGTTTTTTGCGATTTAGAGCGGACCAAAATACAATTTTACTCTGATCTGGCTTTACTCGGACACCCTGTGGATGCAACTTGTAGCCGTCGGGTATTGTAGAGTAAGTGGGTCACGATTTTGGTCGGACAGCAAAACGCTATTTCAGAATCGTCTGATAAATTCGTCGAAAACGTTTTCGGCGTGTTTGCGCGTGCGCTCAGTGACAAGATGGACAACGCCGTTCAAGCCTCTGTCAGCCTCAGCAATTCTGCCTGTTACTCCATCGTCCAGATTGGCTCCGAGCCGAATGCATCCATAGAAACTCTGCGCAAAATGCTGTCTTTGGAGCATTCTTCCGTTGTGCGGCTTGTAACCGGCCTTGAAAAAAAGGGTTTGGTTCAGCGCATCAGGGGAACGGCCCATGACAGGCGCGAAGTATGCGTGGTTCTTACTGACGCAGGCGAAACCTGTTTCACCGATATCCTGAACGCTCGAAGCAAGGTCCTCAAAAAGGCCATTGGCCGTCTGGATGCGGAAGAAAAAGTTACGATGCTTGGCCTCATTGGTAAAATGATGCCCGCCATTGTGGTTGGTGGCGATGACCAGCACTATGTTTGCCGTCTCTGCGACCTTGAAGTGTGCCCCCAGGAAAAATGTCCCGTTAATCTGGCACATCCGGAATTTTACGAACTTCCACCTGAACCCTTCAAGCGTAAGACATCATGTAAAGCTGGTACTGTGAACTAGCACCTATTGCTGTCGGGCGAGAGGTCACGTTTTCCAGCCCACAATACCAACTAATTTCTTTAAATATATTGCCTGATCAAACCTGTATGAACATTGATCATGCTGTCACCTTCAGACAATTCCTCAATCATATTCAGTGAGAAATTGATCATGGCAGTCTTGTCATCTTCGTTTTTTGCCTGAAAACCAACAATCTTGTCAAAGAGCATGCCAACAGCTTTGTCGGCTTCACTCATCTTGTTCTCGGTCGTGTCTGAATTCAGCATATTCTGAAGCGAAACTCTGTAGTTTCGAAATGCTTCAATCAGCTCGCCAAGGCTATCGGATTTTGATTCCATCTTTGTAAGCAACACTTTTATCGTCCACTTAATTACTGAACACTTTAGGTGGTACTTGTATAAATATGCCTATCAGCCAACACAACGATTCAATTATTAAATGAGTATGCATGTAGATTGCATACTTATTTCTACCTGCCGTTGCTTTTCAGGTTTTTGGGGTACGGGAGTAGGTCAACCGCAGGGGAACTGCCCTATAGCGCCTCTAAAAACGCTTTTGCAGCGGCCCCGTGTTCATAGCGCAGACGGCCAATATCCATAGAAACAGGCATGGCATCTTCGACAGTCCAGCGCCCGCCGATCATCACACGGTCTGCTGAATGCGCACCGCACAACACCAAGCCTGCCAACGGATCACCCACACCGGAAAAGCGTAATTCATCCAGCGTATAAAATGCCAAATCCGCTTGCATACCGACATCGATCCGCCCGATATCGTCTCGGCCAAGGCATTTTGCCGACCCTTCTGTCGCCCAACGAAAGCAATCCTGATGTGTGACCGAGGCGGCATCATATGTGAGGCGATTGATCATCAGCGCGTGGCGGATACTCTCCATGAGATTGGAATTGTCATTCGACGCCGATCCGTCAACACCCAACCCCACTGGCGAGCCGGCAGCTTCCAGTTCCTTGGTACGGCACTGTCCTGAGGCCAGCGTCATATTGGAGGTCGGGCAGTGACAAACACCAACCTTGTGCCGGCCAAGGCGCTGAACTTCCTCGTCATTGAAGTGAATGCCATGAGCCAGCCAGACCCGGTGGTTAAGCCAACCCACATCTTCCAGATAATCAACCGGACGCATACCGTAATTGGCCACACAATAGGCATCCTCATCCAGCGTTTCAGCAAGATGTGTATGCAGCCGGCAATCGTGTTTTTCCGCCAGGGCAGCACTTTCGGTCATAAGCCTGCGCGACACGGTAAAGGGCGCACAGGGCGCAAGGGCAACCCGGAACTGTGAGCCATCCGACATATCGTGATAGCGGCCAATCACCCGCTCACAATCAGCCAAAATGGCGTCTTCATCCTGCACCACACTGTCAGGTGGCAAACCGCCATCCTTGACACTCAGATTCATAGATCCCCGTGTCAGCGTCATTCGGATACCAAGTTTTTCGGCCTCCTCCACCTGAATATCCATCGCCTCTTCAAGGCCGTCAGGATAAAGATATTGATGGTCAGATGCACAGGTACATCCCGACATCATCAATTCGGTCAGGGCCAGCCGCGTGGCCAGTCGAAACGCATCCGGCTTCACATTCTTTGCCCAGATCGGGTAGAGCGCCTGAAGCCAGGGGAACAGTTCCTTGTTGATAGCTGCGGGATGCGCACGGGTGAGTGTCTGGAAAAAGTGATGATGGGTGTTGATCAGGCCGGGGATGACGACATGGCGACTGGCGTCAAAAACAGCAATGTCATTGCCTTCAGGCACACCGCCCATTGGTACAAGCTCGGTAATCTTGCCATTATCGACAACCACTCCGCCAGCGGCATTTTCTGCCAGAACCGCCAACGGGTTCTTGATCCACAAAGCCATCTTGAAAACTCCCTGAAATACAGTCGTCTTTGTATGCGGCATCCCAATAATATTGGCAATGAGGTCAAAAGCAGGTTCCCGACCGTTTTCCTTCAAAAATCGGCGGCTGATGCCCTATCAAAACGGCTGCCTCTGCTTTAAAGCAACGGGCCATGAGCAATCGTTTCGCCAGCCTTGAAAACCCCTTCCCTACCCTGTCCAGCAGCGACGCGTTTGCGTTTTACGAAAACGCACGCGGGCGACTTCCAGGCGCCCATTTTCCCGCGCAATCAGTTCATGCCAATAATCTGGGTGAACTGGCAGACCAGTTCGATGTTTTTGTGTTTGATGCTTTTGGGGTTCTGAACAGGGGCGCAGACGCCGTTCCAGGAGCTGCCCAACGGGTCAGGGCACTTCAGGAACTTGGCAAAAAAACCCTTGTTCTGACCAATGGCGCCAGCTTTACACCCGAAAAGTCCCAGGCAAAATTTGACCGCCTGAATATGGCATTTGCGCTGGAAGATATTGTCCCCAGCCGACTGGCGGCCATACGGGCTCTGCGCGCCCACACAGAGATTTCAACTTGGGGCGTCATCACTGGGTTTCCACTGAATGAGGACGAGTTGCCCGTTCAGTTCATCGCACTGAACCAGGCCCCGGAGATGTTTGATTCTGTGGATGGCTTCCTGTTCTTAAGCGCCATCGGATACATGCCAGAGCAGTTTGACTATCTGCGCAACAGTTTGAAGAAAAAACCACGCCCGTTGATTGTCGCAAACCCGGATGTTGTGGCACCTCAGGACGGGTTCTTTTCGTTGGAACCGGGGTTCTTTTCTCACAGTCTGGCAGATGAGCTGAACATGGCCCCGGAATTCCACGGCAAGCCATTTGGCTCAGTCTTCGAGATTGTCCAGGAACGCATCCCTCAATCTGTCCCACCCTCACGCATAGCGATGATGGGCGATACTTTACATACCGATATTCTCGGCGCTGCGGCGGCTGGTTGGCGCACCGTTCTTGTGACCGATCATGGCCTGTTCGCGGGCGAAAATGTGCAACCCTACATTGACCAAAGCGGCATTATTCCAGATTTCATAGTACCTGCGATTTAAGGCTTCCTGGCCTTAGCCAGCCTGCTCTGCTACCCGGCTGACTGGTCGACCATTTAGCTGTCCCTCAACTTTTCCAGCTGGTTCACCAAAAAGCTGTCCCTCAGATTGGCCCAATGATTGGCCATGAAATCCAGCCATCAGATCATCGAATTTCTCGCCTTGGATGGCCACATGATCACGCAACAAGCGCCCCGTCGTCTCGGCGTCCCCAGCCTCCAGGGCTAGCAGGATGGCCTTGTGCTCATCCATCGATTGCACCATGCGACCGCGCACCCGCAATTGCAGCCGCCGAAACGGCTTAAGGCGTTTGTGAAGCCGATTTGCTTCACCGGTCAAAAAGCCATTGCCGCTGGCCTGATACAAAAGATTGTGAAACTGTTCATTGGCCCGGTAATAGGCGTCTGTATCGCCAACCTCCAGCGCAGACACGCAGCCATTTTCCGCGGCTCTGAGATCGACCAGATGCCTGTCCGTCAGACGCCGCGCTGCCAGACGCCCGCATAGGCACTCAAGCTCTGCCATGACTTCAAACATTTCCACAAGTTCAACAAACCCCGGATGGCGCACAAAGGCACCACGGCGTGGAATAAGGTCAACAAGACCGGTGGCTGCCAGCATCTGCAACGCTTCGCGAATAGGGGTTCGAGAAACCTCGAATTGCTCCGCCAGCCGAAGTTCATCAAGACGTAAACCATCGACATAGGAACCAGTCAGAATTGCCTGTTCCAAATTTTCGCGGATGTGATCGGCTGCGCGTGCGGGCATGGGCAAAGTCTAGCACCTTCATAATTATGCAACAAGAATATTCTTGTATACAAAAACTTGACACAGTAGGCGCAAACGATATCCTGCGCCTCATTGAAACAGAGCACACACATATTTTTGCGACAAAACAATTCTAACCTGCCTGGGGGCGACGACGACCTGAACAGGCCCGACCCAACCAGGTCTGGCCATAGATAAAAGGATAGCAAATGCCACGTTCCGGTTTCTTTCAGGATCTTCTTGGCTCCGTTTTTGAACGGACCAGCGTTCTGCGCTCCATAAATGACAATCGCCCCATTGATGAACTTTGCGATGCATTGCTGTCCAACCGTGGAGAAGTATCTGCCCGTAAAATCGGGACCGCATTGCTGGAGCGCTACGAAAAACTGGATACAGAGCAAAAGGCCGCATTCTTCACCTATCTCAACGACAATCTGGATGTGAATGTAGAGGCTGTCAAAGCGGCAGCAGATGCTTATGCCACCGATCCAAGTCCGGCCAACCTTGAAACCCTGATGAAGACGTCGGAGCCCCGGAGACAGGAGCTGTTGCGCCGTCTCAATCAGGGATCGGACGCCACTGGCCGCATCGTAAATATGCGCAAGGACTTGCTGAGTATGCTGCGCCAGAACCCGGCCCTGCGCCGTACGGATCTGGATTTCGACCACCTTTTGGCATCCTGGTTCAACCGCGGGTTTCTGGTATTGCGACGGATTTCCTGGGAAACGCCTGCCAACATTCTTGAAAAAATCATCGAATATGAAGCAGTTCACGCCATCAATGATTGGGCAGATCTGCGCGCACGCCTGGAGCCGGAAGATCGGCGTTGCTTTGCGTTCTTTCACCCTTCAATGCCGGGCGAACCGTTGGTTTTTGTGGAAGTGGCTTTGTCCAAGGGCATTCCGGAGTCCATTCAATCCGTTTTATCGCAAACCCGCCCCTCTCTGGCTGGAGAGGATGCGAACACCGCCGTGTTCTATTCCATTTCCAACTGCCAGGCAGGCCTGCGCGGGATTTCCTTCGGCAACTCACTCATCAAACAGGTGGTCGATGATTTGTCTGTTGCCCTGCCAAATCTGAAAACCTTTGTCACATTGTCTCCGGTCCCAGGCTTCTCCAAATGGGTAAAAGGCGAGGTGGCAGAACACCCAGACCATCCCGCTCAAAAACTGTTGGGCACTGAATCGAACCCCGAATTGGCCGAACAGTTTGCGGCTTACTATCTGGCACGCGCCAAGCGCGGTGAT
>CAZOCA010000076.1:0-9054 GCA_964578105.1 uncultured Pararhizobium sp. | reverse complement strand
ACACCGATCTGTCAGCCTTCATCCGCCGCTCCGATCTGTCTCGCGAACGTTCCGAGCAACGTCCGGACCGTTTCGCTGTTGGCGAAAAGTTCGACGCCCGGATCACCAACTTCGACAAGAAAGCCCGCAAGGTTGCCCTGTCGATCAAAGCTCTGGAAATCGCAGAAGAGAAAGAAGCCGTGGCACAATACGGCTCCACCGCTTCCGGTGCATCGCTTGGCGATATTCTGGGTGCGGCTCTGAAAGGTCAGGACGACGAATAAAATCGTCTCTGACTGATCCGGATTGCGAATTCGGATCGAGATACTTTTTAAAACCGGCGCAGTATTCCTGCGCCGGTTTTTTGTTGACCGGATGCTGAGGCTTGTGACGATGGCCGTTGGTGACTTGTGCAGCTTTGGCAAAGGGCAAAGCCCTGTTTGAGTTTCGCCTCTATGGACGAGCCAAAATGGACAAGAAGGAACCGCGGAGGGAACGAAACCCGGTTAAACGGCGCGCTCGCGCCATTCTCAATAAATCATTAATCATGCAAGCTATGCCGGGTTGTGTGCTAGGGTGTTGTTCATTGCGCAATCATGCGCACTTTCCCACCTACAGATCGGTCTAAAACATGCAAATCCCTGAATGGACGAAACCCGCACTCATGGGCGCGGCAGTGGGCGCCATCGCTTTAGCTGTTGTTGGATTCAACTGGAGCGGTTGGGTTACCGGTGCTTCAGCGTCGGAAATGTCCGGCAAGCAATCAATGGCAGCCGTTGCTGCAGCGCTTACGCCTTATTGTATCCAGAACTCTAAAAGCGACCCTAAATCAGGCGACATAATGGCGGAAATCGAAAAAGCCAGTACTTATCAGCGTCGCGGTATTGTTGAAAAGGCTGGATGGGCGACTCCACTTGGAGCCGAAAAGCCAGACAGAGCCTTGGCAGAATCTTGTCAGATTGCACTGACCAAAGACAATTGATCAAAAACAATTGACCAACTTTCGCCGGCAACAAAAAACATTGCCGGCGAAAGACCAATAGTGAATTGTCTGGCGCTCGCCTGAGGAAATGTCGGCAACCGATGATATTTCGGAGCTTTATACCGACATATTCGAGTTCATTCCCGGCTGCTTCAAACCAATCGCTTGCAAATCTCAACGCCTCGAATTATATACAGGACAAATCTTGAACACTGTTTGAGAGTGGGCCCTACCGGACCCGCTCTTTTTTGTTGCCGATTGCCCGCTGATTAACAGTCGAGTCGACGCGCTGGCACCCGGATATTTTCTGATTTTGCCGTAGCATTCTGATTAAGACTGAAGTTTTCTGATAGGGCCGAAATTTTCTGAATGGGCCAAAGTTTTCTGAATGGGAACGATAGATATGGCGGATGATCCGCGCATTGTAACTGAAACCGGGTTGGATGCCCGCATAGCGATGATTGCCGAGCCTGTGATACAGGATCTGGGCTTCAGGCTTGTGCGTGTGCGCGTCTCCGGACAGAGCGGTGTGACTGTGCAAATCATGGCGGAACGCCCAACCGGTTTGATGACGATCGCCGATTGCGAGGCAATTTCGAAGGCCATGTCTCCGGAGCTGGATGTTCATGATCCGATTTCCGGTGCATACCATCTTGAAGTGTCCACGGCCGGTGTTGACCGCCCACTCGTGCGCAAATCTGATTTTGAGCGCTGGGCAGGGCATCTTGCAAGAGTTGAGGTGGCCGTTACCATTGGTGGGCAACGCCGCTTTCGCGGCCAGCTACTGGGTCTGCGCGAAGAAGGTGACGGCCTGGAATTTGGCCTGCGCCCAATGGAAAAGCGCAGCAAGAAAACCAAAGCCAAATCAACTGAGAAATCATTGGCCTCACCTGAGGCCGATATCTGGTTGCCATTGGCGGATGTGGCTGACGCCAGTCTGATTTTGACTGATGAATTGATTGATGCTGCCCGCACTATGCTGAAAGCGGAAAATCCGGACTTTGATTCCACCACCGAAGATGGCGCAATGCCTGAACTTGATGGTGACACTGAACTTGAAATTGATACAGAACCTGAACCCAATACTGACTGACCAACAGACCTGCCGGGATCGTTCCGGTGGCTCCGTTTAGGGAGATAAAGACATGGCTGTAAGTGCCAACAGACTTGAGTTGTTGCAAATTGCCGAGGCAGTTGCCCGCGAAAAAGTAATCGACCGCACCATTGTGATTGCGGCGATGGAAGACGCGATCCAGAAAGCCGCCAAGGCGCGCTATGGATCGGAAACCGATGTCCGCGCGGAAATCAACGACAAGACTGGTGAAATTCGTCTGGCTCGCTTGCTGCACGTGGTTGAAGAAGTCGAAAACTCGATGTCGGAAGTCTCTCTGGTAGATGCCATGGCGCGCAATCCGGAAGCCAAGATTGGCGATGCTTTGTCTGAGCCACTGCCACCGATGGATTTCGGTCGCATCGCTGCCCAGTCCGCCAAGCAGGTCATTGTGCAGAAGGTACGCGAGGCCGAACGTGACCGTCAGTTTGAAGAATATCAGGACCGCATCGGAACTGTGGTCAACGGCACCGTCAAACGTGTTGAATACGGCAATGTCATTGTTGATCTGGGCCGTGGCGAAGCGATCATCCGCCGTGATGAGCTGATCCCGCGCGAAACATTCCGTTATGGTGATCGCGTGCGTGCCTACATTCATGATGTGCGCCGCGAGCAGCGCGGACCACAGATTTTCCTGTCCCGCAGCCATCCTGCCTTCATGGCCAAGCTGTTTGAAATGGAAGTGCCTGAAATCTATGACGGCATTATCGAGCTGCGCTCTGTTGCGCGTGATCCTGGCTCTCGTGCCAAGATTGCCGTCATCTCCAATGACAGTTCCATTGATCCGGTAGGTGCCTGTGTGGGTATGCGCGGAAGTCGTGTACAAGCCGTGGTTGGTGAATTGCAGGGCGAGAAAATCGATATCATTCCGTGGTCTCCTGATGCTGCGACCTTTATTGTGAATGCGCTGCAGCCGGCAGAAGTGACCAAGGTTGTTCTGGATGAAGATCAGGCGAAAATCGAAGTGGTGGTGCCGGACGAGCAATTGTCACTGGCCATTGGCCGCCGTGGCCAGAACGTGCGTCTTGCCTCGCAACTGACCGGTTGGGATATTGATATTCTGACAGAAGAAGAAGAATCACAGCGTCGTCAGAAAGAGTTCGCCGAACGTACGGAACTCTTCACAAAGGCCTTGGATGTCGATGAAATGGTTGGTCAGCTTCTGTCCACCGAAGGCTTTACCTCTGTTGAGGAAGTGGCCTATGTGGAACTGGATGAGATTGCCTTCATCGAAGGATTCGATGATGATACGGCGACTGAAATTCAAACCCGCGCCCGCGAGTATCTTGAAAAGCTAGAAGCTGAGCAGGATGCAGAACGAATCGAACTGGGCGTTTCTGATGAATTGCGCGAGATTGAGGGTGTTACAACCGGCATGATGGTCGCATTCGGCAAGAATGAGGTTAAAACTGTTGAAGATTTAGGGTATTGTGCTGCTGACGACCTGATCGGCTGGACAGAACGCAAGGATGGTGAAACCCAACGGTTTGAGGGTATCTTCCCGCCGGCGGACATGTCCCGCGCTGAAGCAGAGGCCCTGATTATGACAGCGCGTCTGAAATCCGGCCTGATCAAAGAAGAAGATTTGGCAAGTGATGACGAGGCTGAGGCTGGCGCTGAAGAAGGTGCTGAGCCAGCAGCAGAAGAGGTGGCGCAGTAAGGCGTCTGGTTTCGGCAGGGTTTAAAAACATGTCGAACACACCAGATGGTCCAAAAGCAGCCAGCAGTGATGCTAGCGGTGATGCTGCCATTGATACAGGTGCCGAGCCGGATATAGAGCCGGATGATGGAAGTCCTCGGGCTCGCAGAGAACCGAAACGGCAATGTGCTGTCAGCCGCGACGTTCTGTCCAAAGCGGAGTTAATCCGCTTTGTGGCTGATCCAGAAGGGCGTATTGTGCCGGATCTGAAAGCTGTTCTGCCTGGGCGCGGTGTTTGGGTCAGGGCAGATGCCAGACATGTGGCGTTGGCGGAGCAACGCAAGCTGTTTGCGCGTCTGCTGGGCAAGAAAAGTGATCAAACGATCACTGTTGATGCCGGTTTGGCAGACAGAGTTGAAAAACTGTTGTTGGATCGAGCCATGGGTGCCTTGGCACTGGCGCAGAAATCCGGGCGGATCATTACAGGTTTCGCCAAAGTGGAATCTGCAATTGGCGGCGATAATGTCGAAGCGTTGATTGTAGCCAGTGACGGAGCTGAAGACAGTCTGCGCAAACTGAAGCAGGCCATCACACGGCGATTTGGCTCTTCGGACGCCTTGCAGTTGTACCGAAGTTTTTATGGCGTGGAATTGGATTTGGCATTTGGTCGCACAAATGTAATACATGCCGCGCTAACGAAAGCAGAAAAGAAGACGGACCGGGGAGATGGTGGCTTTTTGAACGCAGCCGAGCGGCTCCAAACATATATTGGAGCGCGGGCAGAGACCGAGAAATAAGATAAGGATACGCGCCTGGATTGAGGTGCGGGTCCCTAGTAGTTTAAAATTAGCAGCCAAAATCGGGCAGAAAACTGCCTGATGATAGCGAAGATAATTTGACAGACGCGCCGCGCGGCAGTTTAAACGCGGCAGCAGGATCAGGATAAGAATGAGCGATACGGATAACACAGACGACAAGCAAAGCGGACGTCCAACTCTCTCGCTGAAACGCGGTGTGGAGCAGCAGGGCACTGTGCGCCAGAGCTTTTCTCATGGCCGGTCAAAAGCCGTGGTCGTGGAAAAACGCAAACGCAAAATCAATATGCCGGGATCGACACCAGCGGCAGCTCCAGCCGCTGAGGCCGCACCGCGCGCGCCAGCAGTTGAAGCGCCTCGCAGTGCCGCAGCGGCACCCGCTGCACCGGCGGCACCAGCAGCCACAACTGCAGCGCCAGTGCCAAGACCAGCAGCACCGGTGGCAAAGGCTCCTGCGCCTGCAGCGCCTGCTGTTACAGGTCCTGCCAGCCGTATTGCACGCCCACCCGTACAAAGTCGGCCCGCACAAAACAGATCTGGCGCTGGCCAACGCGGCGGCAACAAGACATTGCTGCGCACACTGACCAGTGGCGAGCGCGATGCCCGCGCAATGGCTTTGGCTGGCGCAAAGGCGCGTGAAGCAGAAGATATTGCCCGACGCACGGCAGAAGAGGCTGAGCGCACCCAACGTGAGACGACTGAACGCACCCGCCGGGAAACCAAAGCCAGGGAAGAAGCTGAAGCTGAAGCCAAGAAGAAGGCTGAGGATGAGGCCGAGCACGCCCGCATGCGTGAAGAGGCTGTCAATCTGGCAGCAGCTGAAGAAGCTGGCGATACTGCACGCCCAACCAAGACCCGTGAACCGGATGCCAAAAATACCAAGGTGTTGCGTGCGGTCAAGCGGCCTGGGCGCGAGCAGGAACAGGATGATTCCAAGGCAGCTCGCAAGAATGATGATCGTCGCAAGGGCAAGCTGACGCTGTCCAATGCGCTGGAAGATAACACCGGTGACCGCGCTCGGTCACTGGCATCGATCAAACGCCGTCGTGAGCGTGAAAAACAGCGTGCTGCGCAAATGTCGCCACGTGAGAAGATTTCGCGTGAGGTCATCATTCCTGAAACAATTACCATTCAGGAACTGGCCAACCGCATGGCAGAACGCGCGGTCGATGTGATCAAGCTGCTGATGCAGCAGGGCCAGATGCTGAAAATCAACGATGTGATTGATGCAGATACTGCCGAATTGATCACAGAGGAAATGGGCCACAAAGTGCGCCGTGTTTCCGAATCTGACGTTGAAGGCGGCCTGTTTGACGAAGTGATCGAAGCTGACGACGATGGAACAGGTATTCCTCGCCCACCGATCGTTACCATCATGGGTCATGTTGACCACGGTAAGACGTCACTGCTGGATGCCTTCCGCAAAACCAATATCGTGTCTGGTGAAGCCGGTGGCATCACCCAGCACATCGGTGCCTATCAGGTTGAGCAGTCTGGCCAGAAGATCACTTTCATCGATACTCCGGGCCACGCAGCGTTTACCGCCATGCGTGCTCGCGGTGCCAAATCAACTGATATCGTCATTCTGGTGGTCGCGGCTGATGATGGCGTGATGCCGCAGACGGCAGAGGCAATTGCGCACGCAAAAGCCGCTGGCGTTCCGATGATCATCGCGATCAACAAGATCGACCTCGAAGGAGCCGATCCGAACCGTGTGCGCACCGAACTTCTGCAGTATGAAGTTCAGGTCGAAGGCATGGGCGGTGACATTCTTGACGTGGAAGTCTCTGCCCTGAAAGGCACAAATCTGGACAAGGTTCTGGAAGCCATCATTCTGCAGTCTGAATTGCTGGAGTTGAAAGCCAATCCGGAACGCAATGGCCGTGGTACGGTGGTGGAAGCACAGCTGGATAAGGGCCGCGGTCCTGTCGCGACTGTTCTTGTACAGAACGGAACGCTTAAGGTTGGCGACATTCTTGTGCTTGGCTCTGAATGGGGCAAAGTGCGGGCTTTGATTGACGACCATGGCAAACAGGTCAAATCTGCGCCACCATCCATGCCGGTGGAAGTGCTCGGCCTGCAGGGAACGCCTGAGGCTGGTGATCAGTTCGCCGTTGTTGAAAATGAAGCGCAGGCGCGTGAAATCACTGAATACCGCCGACGTGTGAAGCAGGAAGCTGTTATGGCACGGGGAGCACGTGGCTCTCTGGAAGCTATGATGAACCAGCTTCAGACAGACAATGCGCAGGAATCGCCATTGCTCATCAAGGCAGATGTGCAGGGCTCTCTGGAAGCCATTGTCGGCGCTCTGGAAAAGCTCAACACCGACGAAGTCGCAACACGTGTGATCCATTCGGGGGCCGGTGGTATCACCGAAACCGATATCACGCTGGCCGCGGCTTCAAATGCACCCGTGGTGGGCTTCAACGTGCGTGCCAACAAACAGGCGCGGGAAGCGGCGGAAGCAAACGGCATCGAAATTCGCTATTACAATGTCATCTATGATTTGATTGACGATGTGAAAGCGGCGATGTCCGGTATGCTGTCGCCTGAACTGCGCGAGCATATGCTGGGCAATGCTGAAATTCTGGATACATTCAATGTGTCCAAGGTTGGCAAGGTTGCCGGTTGTCTCATCACAGATGGTAAGGTGGAGCGTGGCCAGCACGTGCGCCTCATCCGCGATGATGTGGTGATCCATGAAGGCAAGCTGTCCACACTGAAACGCTTCAAGGATGAAGTGAAAGAAGTGAATGCCGGTCAGGAATGTGGCATGGCATTTGAAAATTATCAGGACATGCGCAAGGGCGATGTCATCGAGTGTTATCGGGTCGAAACAATTATCCGTTCGCTTTAACTGATTTCTAATCAACGCCATGCCTTGGCTAAGCCATCTTGGCTAAGCGAGGCATGGCGTTATTTTTTCTGGATAAGATAATGGGCCGTTCCGGGCATAAAAGTATCAGCAAAGAGCCAACCCAGCGCATGCTGCGCGTGGGCGAGGTTGTGCGTCGTGCGATTGACGAATGTCTGCGCCGGGGCGAAGTGCGCGAGCCGGAGCTGGAGCGCATTATGGTCACAATACCGGAAGCCCGCATGTCGACCGATCTGAAGCTGGCCAGCGTCTATGTTGCGCCACTTGGCGGCGGCGATGGCGAGGAATTGGCTAAGTTGCTGAACGGACATGCCAAATTCATCCGGGGTCGCATTGCCAAAGATATGACTCTGAAATACATGCCGGAAATCAAATTCTTTGCCGACAACCGCTATGATGAAGCCAGCCGGATTGAGAACTTGTTGCGCCAGCCCAAAGTTCTGGCAGATCTGGCCGCGCCTGATGATCCCCCTGAATCGGACGATGACGGCGGAACCTGATCACAATGGGGCGTCGTAAAAAAGGGCAGGATATCCACGGTTGGGTCCTGCTCGACAAACCCTTGGGGTTGGGGTCTACACAGGCCGTTTCCAAAGTGCGCTGGTTGTTCGATGCCAAAAAAGCGGGCCATGCTGGAACGCTTGATCCGCTGGCATCCGGCATGTTGCCGATTGCATTGGGCCACGCCACCAAAACGGTTCCCTTTGCGCAGGATGGTCAGAAAACCTATCGCTTTACCGTTAAATGGGGCGAGGCGACCAGCACGGATGATGGTGAAGGCGATGTTGTTGCAACATCACAGCACCGTCCGGACCAGACCGCGATTGAGGCAATTCTTCCACAATACAAAGGGTGTCTTTCACAGCTTCCCCCCGCTTTCAGCGCTTTGAAAATCAACGGCGAACGCGCTTATGATCTGGCCCGTGCCGGTGTGAAGGTGGAACTGGAGCCACGTGATGTTCAAATTGACGAACTGACCCTGATGGATTGCCCGGATACGGATCATGCCGAGTTCGAAGTTCTGTGCGGAAAAGGCACCTATGTCAGGTCGCTGGCCCGCGATATGGCCCGTTCTTTGGGAACGGAAGGCCATGTCAGCGCATTGCGGCGCACACAAGTCGGCCCGTTTCACGAATCGCAGATGATTTCACTGGAAGTTTTGCAGGAAATGCGCCATAGAGACCCCGCTGAAGCTGATATGGCTTCGGTACTGCATCCTGTTGAGACCGCGCTGGACGACATCCCGGCGTTGGCCGTCACGGAAGCAGAAGCGGTCCGGCTGTTAAACGGTCAGGCCATATTGTTGCGCGGACGGGATGCCCCCCTAGCTCTTGCCGAAGCCTATGTCACCACCAAAAATACTTTGGTGGCCATTGGCTCAGTGGATCAAGGTCAGTTCATCCCCAAGCGTGTTTTTAAGAATGCCGGGTAAAACCGGTATGCGTTACAAAGAAAGGATACCCGATGTCGATTACTGCAGAACGCAAGCAGGAACTCATTACCGAGTATGCCCGCGTAGAAAATGACACCGGTTCACCAGAAGTACAGGTTGCCATTCTCAGCGAGCGTATCAGCAATCTGACCGAACATTTCAGAGCGCATGGCAAGGATAACCATTCCCGCCGTGGTCTTTTGAAAATGGTCTCTCAACGG
>CAZOCA010000075.1:0-9072 GCA_964578105.1 uncultured Pararhizobium sp. | reverse complement strand
CCCATCGCGTTTCAATTTGATCTCGCAAAAACTGAGATAAGGTATTGTAATATTGCAGATATTTCTCAATTGATAGGCTGAACTCGGCTTGTGTCAGACGTGTCAGATCGAAGGCATTTGTCGGACCTGCCATAAAGCGGTCCATCAGGACTTTGCCGTTTTCTGGCGCCGTCTCGATTGTATAGCCGTCAAGTTTCAAAGCCTGCAGCAGGGCAATCGTGCTGGCCGGCGTGTCGAGCCCAACGCCATTGGCCATGCGCCCATCTTTGTTCGGATAGTTGGAGAGGATAATAGCCACGCGCTTGTCGGCTGCCGAAATGTTCCGCAACTGCCCCCAATTAGCTGCCTGTACAGCGAGCCGTGCAATCCGGTCCTTGATGGGAACGAATTGGGTTGGGCTGCATTCCGTTTTGGGATCAAAGGTCCCCTCTTCCTTAAAGGAAACAATTTGGGTCAGGACACGGCCATCAATCTCTGGAAGTACAACATGCATGGTCAGATCTTTGGCTGACAGGCCGCGCTCGCTCTCCTGCCATCCTTCTTGCGAGGTGCCGGACATGACAAATTGCAGCACCATGCATCCGGTTTGATCCAGTGGCGTGGCTTTGTGTTCACCACCGGGTTTGGACACTGCAAATGCAGTGCCGTTTAAGATAATGGTGGGTGGGACTTGCTTGAAAACACTGTCCAGAACGGCAATCGATTCTGGATCTTTCAAGCTGGATACATAAATCGGAAGAACATTCATGCCTTGCCGATTGAGAGCTTTTATCAATTCATCGATGGGCGCGGTTGCATTCGCCTGTACCGTTGAGCGATAGAACACAATGGCCGCCAGGCTGTTTTTGTGCTGGCTGTCCTTAACCAGATCAATGTCGGGTTGCGCTGTTCCGGGCCAGTAAAGCCCTGCCTTTGGTAGCGGTTTGGGGGGCTCAAAGTTGGTTTCATAGCCAATCTGTGAAGCCAGACACCGGAGGGCATTTTTCAAGTTTTCAACGCCGCCTTCAACGCAGTATCGCCAGAAGGTTCTTGCGTGGTTCAGATCCAGTGTGGTCGCGGCTTCAAGATCGATATCCCAATTTGCATCTCCGGGGACGACTATGATCTTTGTATTATTGGCCCGTGCCAATTCCGCCAGACGCTCCAAGCCATAGGACCAGTAATTGCGGCCTCCCAATAAACGCACAACAACCAGCTTTGCCTGAAAAAGCGTCTTTTCCAGATACAGGTCCACGGAATATGGGTGGGACAATGCAAGCAGACTTGCAACGCGCAGGCTCGGGAACTCAGATTCCAAAGATTGCGCTGCGTAGGAGAAACCAGAAATTTCGGTGTCAGCTGCGGTCAGAACAACAATGTCGCCGGGCGACTGACCGAGGTCAACAGCTTCCTCTCCATCATCTATGCGTCGTGTCTGGGCCTGGAGGACATGCACTGCTCAGCTGGCCTTTTTAGCGGCGATCACATTCGATAATGTGGCGCGAATTGCGGTGTGATCGAGTCCCTTTTCACCGATTACTACAAGTTTTGGCGTTCCACCGCTTGGTGTGGCAAACCATGTTTCAACGCGCGGGCCGACTGCTTGCACTGCCAAAGGCGCGTTTTTCCCCTGTATGGAAATGGCGCCCTTTATGCGCAGAACGCCATGACTGTTCATTGCAGCCAAAACGGCCGCTTGTGCGGTTTCCACGCTTTCATGACTGGTGGCCTCCACAATAAATGTTTCAAAATCATCATGATCATGTTCGTGGTCATGATCGTCATGATGACTTTTGCGGTTCTCCATGTCTTCTTCGGCTTGTGCGGTCAGCCCCAGTACTACAGAGGGAGAAACGACACCGTTTGATGCTTCCAGAAACTGAACAGCATCGCGTGTGTCATGGGATACAATTTCGCGTGCTTTTGCCAAGCCTTCAGCGCTCACCAGATCCGCTTTTGACAAAATGACGAGATCTGCGCATTTCAACTGATCTTCAAACAGTTCTTCAATCGGGCTTTCGTGGTCCAGTGCTTCATCAGCGGTTCGCTGTTCCTGAAGCGCCGCCTCATCATGCACCATTTTGCCTTCAGACAATGCCGCTGCATCCACGACTGTAATCACGCCATCAACCGTGACTTTTGACTTCACGCTGGGCCAGGAAAAAGCGCGGACCAGAGGTTGCGGAAGTGCCAGACCGGATGTTTCGATGATGATGTGGTCGGGTTGCTCACTGCGGGACAGAAGTGTTTCCATTGTCGGCAGGAAATCATCAGCGACGGTGCAGCAGATACAGCCATTGGTCAGTTCCACAATGTCGTCAGCGCTACAGGCATCTGAATTGCAGCCTTTCAGAAGGTCCGCATCAAATCCCATATCACCAAATTCATTGATGATGAGCGCGATGCGGCGTCCGCCGGCGTTTTGCAAAAGATGACGAATGATCGTGGTTTTTCCGGCGCCCAGAAAACCGGTAATAATAGTTGCAGGTATTTTTGACGCCATGCTCATTGAATTGTCCTTTGAGGTTTCAGAATAAGAGGAAGCCCGGCGGCGATGAAATCCACACGGTCAACGATTGCGGCCAGTGACTGGTTCAAACGACCCTGATGGTCGCGAAAGGCGCGGGCCAATGCATTTTCAGGCACGATGCCCATGCCGACTTCATTGGATACAAATACAATGGGCTGGCCAAGGCTGGGTATGAGTTCGACCAATTGACAGGTTTCAACGTCCACATTGCGGTTATGATGCATGAGGTTTGAGAGCCACAGGGTCAGGCAATCCACGAGAATGGCAGAGCTATTGGTTGGTGCCGCGGCTATTGCTTCACACAGGTTCAGCGGTTCTTCCGCGACACTCCATTGCGTCCCACGGCGGTGCTGATGCTGTTGCACGCGCTGTTTCATCTCGTCGTCGAAAATTTGGGACGTCGCCACATAATGAGGCGTGTTTCCGCAGGACAGCACGATTTTCTCGGCATAAGCGCTCTTGCCGGACCGCGCGCCACCCAGGATGAGTGCTGAGTTCTGTTCTGGTTCGAACAAGATACTCATGCCGGCAGCCTGGTGCTGAGCAAAAAATTGGAAAACATGGTTTGTCCTCAAATGGCCGTCAGCGACGCAATTCGTCAGCCGACAGTCCCGATTTCGGACATATGTTCAATTGGGGAGGATGAACGGTTGCGGCAGAATCTCTGCCGCTCAAAGCACAGTAAGGCATTCTTATCTCCTATCCGTCCGACCCGACGGCAGTTTGATTCCAATGTGCTGGCAGGTCTCCTGACTCGCGGTTCACAGCCCTTTGTTTCGCCTTCCCGGACATGTCCAGTGGCATTTGAAACAGTGGCTCACCGCTCACAGTTGCGGGGGCAGTCCCGGTTTGCAGACCCCGGATTGGGTCATCTGCATCCGTGTTCCCTTTTCATTCGGTGCATCGCATCCACGATGAACCAAAACCAACACAGGCTCACATAAGCTTTTCGAGCGCGGTATTGCAAGCGCAGTTGTGATTGCGCCTATTTTCTTTTCTGTTGCCTGTTCTGGAGCATCCTGCCCCACCAAACGGCAATCCGTCTTGTTCTGCGCCTTATGAACGGCACATCGTAGGATAGAATGATCATTCCAACTGGAATCATCCAGAAGCCCACGATTGGCAAAAATCCGACGGCGCCGAACAGCAAAAATCCGACGCCCAGGCAGACGCGTGCCAATTGCGATTGCGGAAGATTGAATGATTTTCCGGCGAATTTTATCGAAGGCACTTTGGACCATCTTGGTAGGGTTGCGATCTGACCGCAGATAAGGATCAAACAAGCGCACGTTAAGGCCAAATCAAACAAAGAGAGCAGAAAACGTGTTTTACGGGCAATCGGGTCTTGGCAACGCCCCATTCCTTTTGTATAGACGCTCACCACTGATCCCCGATAGCTCAGTTGGTAGAGCAGGTGACTGTTAATCACCTTGTCGTTGGTTCGAGTCCGACTCGGGGAGCCATTTCAAACCCGCCGAAGCGTTTCGCTCGGCGGGTTTTTCTTTCAGGAATTGCGGGTTATGGCGACGCCGGCAGGCTGGATGTCGCGTCCCTCGCCCTGCACGACAGAGTCGGCACCGATGATCTTCTCGATATTTACAGGTGTTCTGCCGTAATTCGTGTAGATCTTGTGCCGACCCATCGTGCGAACCCTGACGCCATCCGGCATGGGTTGAACTTGTATGCCTGCACGCTCAGCGGTTTTGATCAATACATCCTGCAACAGGTTTTCATCTGGCCAACCTGCCAAATAAGAGATTCTGCCGAATTGGACATATGCTGGGTGACCATCAGGCATTTTGTAACAATCATCCGGTGCGGCCAGCAATGTGAGATGCTCGCGCCATTTGGATATTGAGCCGCCGGCAGTCTCATGAACAATTCCTGGACGCAGACTTTCAACACAATCGACCTTGAGCTGAAGCAATTGCGCCAAGGGACCTGGGGCCAGGTTTTTGGGGATTGCTAGGTCGTGTGTTTTTGAACCAGTTCTTGGACCAAACACAATTTGGGCATTTGTAGCTTCAAAGGCGGTTACAGCGTTGTCGGTTACCTGAAGAAGGTTGGGCACCATAACCAGCTTATAGCCGGAAAGGTCTGCGCCGGAGGCAACTATGTCCACAGACAGCCCCAGTTTTCGGGCGGCGCTGTAAAAAGCGAAATGAAGCGCAATGGGATCGTAATCTTTACCCTGGGGCTGGATTTGCGTCATCCAGATGCTTGGATAGTCCAGAATCAGTGCAACGTCTGCCCGTGACGTATCCACTGTCAGTTCCAGTTGATCGAGTTCGCTTGCAACTTGCGCGGCTTCATGAGCTGCGATATCTGCCGTGCCATCCGGTTTGTTTAACCCCGCATGCATCTGCTCCTGCGCAAAAGGTGCCTGACGCCAGCGAAAATACCAAACGACTTCTGCGCAGAGTGCGATCGCTTCCCAGGTCCACAGCCGGACCATGCCGGGCAGCGGCGCAGGATTCCAGTCCGCCCAATTTACCGGGCCTGGCTGTTGCTCCATGACCCACCAGCGTCCTTTCCCCGTCCCGCGATAAAGATCATGGTGAAAAGCGGTGAAATCGGGATCACCCTGATTCAGGTACTTTTCCTTATGCAAGTCGCTGAGATCCGTTCGACGTTCCAGAAAGCCAAGGGGATAGGAATCCCATGATGAAATATCCAAATCTTCAGCAACGTCAAAATGGTCAAATTCTGTAAACATGCCCATGAAGTTGTGAACTATGTCGCGACCGGGGCTGAGTTTGCGCAGGATCTCGACCTGCTCACGGTTAAAAGTGACGACCTGATCTGAAGAGTATCGACGGAACGCAAGGTGATGCGATGGATTGGCTTCAGTGACCGTGAGGTTGGGCAAATCGATTTCTGAAAAGTCGCGATATTCCATCGACCAGAACACATTGCCCCAAGCCTTATTCAGATTACCTATGGTGTCGTATTTGCCTTCCAGCCAGCTTCTGAAGCCTGCCAGTGCAGCTTTTGAATAGGAATAGGTTGTATCATGGCAGCCATATTCATTATCCGTCTGCCAGACAGTAACGGCAGGATGCTTGCCGAAAGATTCCGCCAGTTTTGTTATTATGCGGGCACATTCATTACGATATCCGCGGTGACTGAAATCGTAATGACGGCGGGAGCCGAAACCCCGCTTGTGACCGTCCGGGTCGACCGCAATCATATCCGGCATGCTATCGACCAGCCATTTTGGCGGCGTCGCTGTGGGCGTTCCCAACACAATCTTCAATCCTGCCTGTCCCAGAACATCAATTGCGCGGGCCAGCCAGTCAAACTCATATTGCCCGGGATTTGGTTCCAGTCGGGACCAGGCAAACTCACCTATTCGGACATAGGATAGGCCGATTTCGACCATTTGCCGTGCGTGATCCACCCACTCGCTCTCGGGCCAGTGTTCAGGGTAGTAACAGACGCCCAATTGCGGGCGTCTGGTCGTGATTTCAGCGGCGCGATCTGACATTCGCCTACTCCAAAAACTAAGAATTCATCAGTCAAGCGGCACAGACCTGCAAATGCACAGCACAAGATTCAGATTCGACGCTCATTCTTGTCGAACAGCATACAAGTAGATGGATCAACGCCCATTTTCGACACATGACCTGCCCGCTCATCCGTAATGCCCTTCTGCTCAACCGTCAGTGGTGCACTGCCGCCAATATCGACATAAAGGAAGGACGAGCCACCCAGTTGCTCGACAACACTGACCTTGCCTTCGATGTAGCCGCCGGACTGATCAAGGGGGACAAAATGCTCAGGACGCACGCCAAAGCTAACCGTATCACCAGCTTTTGGCACATTGTCGCGCGCCTGAACTGTCAGCTTCTGTGTTCCGAATGGACCGCCCGTCACCACAACATCTTTGCCAGATACAGAATCGACCTGTACTTCAAAGAAATTCATGCGAGGCGAACCAATGAAGCCAGCCACAAACAAATTGTCAGGGTCCGTGTATAGGTGGATTGGCGAGCCAACCTGTTCGATTACACCAGCCCGCAGCACAACAATCTTGTCCGCAAGCGTCATAGCTTCCGTCTGATCATGCGTCACGTAAATCATGGTGTTGCCAAGATCCTGATGGAGCTTCGCAATTTCCAGACGCATTTCAACACGCAATTCAGCGTCAAGGTTTGAAAGCGGTTCATCAAACAGGAATACTTCCGGCTCGCGAACAATCGCACGACCAATGGCGACACGTTGGCGTTGCCCGCCAGACATCGCTTTAGGTTTACGGTCCAACATGTGGTCCAGCTTTAGGATGGCTGCTGCCTTGGCAACACGTTCGTCAACTTCCTGCTTGCTGTGCCCCGTCATTTTCAGGCCGAAACCCATATTCTCTTCAACGGTCATGTGTGGGTAGAGGGCATATGACTGGAACACCATTGCGACGCCGCGATCAGCTGGGTCCATTCGAGTCACATCACGGTCACCGATTTTCAGAACACCGCCAGAGGTATCCTCAAGGCCCGAAACCAGGCGAAGAAGCGTAGACTTGCCACAACCGGACGGTCCCACGAAAACAACAAACTCGCCGTCTTCGATATCCAGATCGACACCATGAATAACTTTCACCTCGCCGAAAGATTTTTCGATGCCCCGTAATTCAAGTCCAGCCATAGTTTTCCTCCCAGTTGCCCCTATCTACGGGGTCCCATTCTGATATCTGCATCCGAACCGATATCGCTCGCAGTTGTCTGAACCCAATGGGTCCATTCTTCGTAAATTTCATCTGTGATCCGGTAGGCAGGAGCCGTAACAGATACGCCGCCTAACAACGTTCCCGAACCATCTTTGATCGGGGCCGCTGCACAGCGTATTCCAGTTTCATGTTCTTCAGCGTCTACAGCAAAGCCTCGGGCGATATTGGTCTGCCTGTCCCGCTGAAGATCTTCGAAATTGATTATAGTATTCTCTGTAAAGCTCTGAAAGTTTATACTTTTCGCCAGAATTTCAAATTCTTCATCTGGCAAGCCTGATAGGATCGCTTTTCCAACGCCAGTGCAGTAGACCGGGGCGGATCGTCCAATCTGCGAATGCATGCGCAAGCTGTTCTGGGCCTCGAACTTGTCGAGGTAAACAACTTGATCACCCTGCAATATAGCTAAGTGAACTGTCTCGCCAGCGAGCTCGTTGAGCGCGCGCAAATGTGGTTCGGCAATGCCGCGCAATTCGTTGTCGTTCCACGCTTGTGAGGCCAGTTGCAAAAGTCTTGGGCCAAGCGCGTAAATGTAAGTGTCTGGGTTCATCGCGATCAAACCCTCTTCAAGCAAGTTTGAAATGTTCCTGTGCAGGGTGCCGCGTGGTTGGCCGACGAGCTTCAGGAGGTCCGTGAATCTGAGAGGTGATTTTGAATCTGCTATTGCAGCAACCACATCAAGCGCTTTGCCCAGCGTTCCTGTACCGCTCCCGGATGAAACTTCTTGAGGCCGTTTGGACGCGGTGGTTTCGACGCGATCATCAACGTCAAATTTCACTTCCGTGCTCTCAGCGGCATTTATGCCAGCCATAGGCGCCCCGCCTCCCAACGAGAATTCATAAATCGCCGCAGCGATTCTATCCGCTGTTGAAGCTGTGTGCACATCGACTTCAACACCAGAGAATGCGCCACTCCAACACTGTGCAAGCCATATATTGTGATTGGTTTTAAGCTTGACAGAAAGGCAGGAATAGCGAATTAATTCTAAATAGTCAAACACTGTTCCATATAACAGAACTTAGACTGAGCACAGTTTGACTTCCTTTGGTGCGCATTTTGAGGTGCACAGCTCCTGTTTTTTGGGGCAAACACTGGTGTATCGAGAGGAAATCGAACGAAAAAATAATCGGATACTGGCATCCGCCCGTATTCTATTTTGAAGGGAAAGCTTCGAGGAATCGCAGTTCAACTTCACACACCATCCCGCCGTGTTGGCGGAAAATGAAACTCTTGGGAGGAATTTCATGTTGAAATCCATTGCTAAGCTTGCAAGTTTAGCTGGCGCACTCGCGCTTCTTACATCTGTCGCCACCGCGCGCGACCTCGTCATCAATTTTGATGATTTGAACCCTGGCCCCAAAAAGGGCTTTGACGATGCTGTTGAGGCTTTTAAGGCCGCTTATCCAGATATCAATGTCATCGTTAACAACACGGATCGCGAAGCACACAAAACTGCTATCCGTAACTTCCTGACCAATGATGCACCTGATGTGACATCCTGGTACCCTGGAAACCGCATGGCACCATTTGTTGATGCCGGTCTTTTCACAGACATTTCTGATCTGTGGGCATCTGATGAAAATCTGTCTTCCAACTTTGAGGCAATCAAGCCAACCATGACTCGTGATGGTAAGCAGTGGGGCGTGCCTTACTCCTATTACCAGTGGGGCGTGTATTACCGGAAAGACATTTTTGACAAGTTGAGCCTTGCTGAGCCAAAAACCTGGGACGAATTGCTGAGTGCCTGCGATGTCATGAAAGAAAACGGCGTGACACCGTTCTCCATCGGCACCAAGTTCCTTTGGACAGCTGCTGGCGTGTTCGATTATCTCAACCTTCGCAC
>CAZOCA010000074.1:1364-9074 GCA_964578105.1 uncultured Pararhizobium sp. | reverse complement strand
GGGCCGGAGCAGGTTCTGAATGTGACAGTGAGCTACAGCCCGGGCCTGCAGAAATTTGCCACTGAAACCGTGGTCAATATGCTGCGCGAAAACGGTGATGCGAAAGGTGTCTCGCAGGCAGCTCTTGTGACGATGGAAAATGATGGCCGTGTACTCGCCATTGTTGGTGGACGCGACTATGGCGAAAGTCAGTTCAACCGTGCCACCGACGCATTGCGCCAACCTGGTTCCTCATTCAAGCCTTTTGTTTTTGTAACCGCGATGATGAATGGCTTCAGACCTGATACTATGATCGTTGATCGGCCTATTCGCATGGGAAACTGGCAGCCACAGAATTACAACCGCCGTTATGCTGGTCGGGTCACGTTGACCACGGCGCTGGTCCGCTCCATCAACACCGTCCCGGTTCGGTTGGCCAACACCATCAGCCGCAAGAAAATTGTTGATACGGCCCGTGCCATGGGTCTGACGACTGATCTCCCTGAATCATCACCGATGCCGCTGGGCGTTGCCGAAGTGCGGGTTATCGATATGGCTTCCGCTTACGCCAGCATGGCCAATGGCGGATTGCAGGCAACACCCTACACCGTGCTGAAAATCGAAGGAACAAGCGGAGCCGTTCTTTACGAACGCGACGCCGAAGCAACGCCCAAACGCGTTCTGCCTGAGCAGGCTGTGGCGGATATGAACGGTATTCTGCATCAGGTTACGACAAAAGGAACGGGCCGCCGCGCTCAGATTGAAAATGTCAAAGCTGCCGGCAAAACCGGAACCACGCAAGCCTATCGTGATGCCTGGTTCGTGGGATATACGGGTAATTTCACAACTGCGGTCTGGTACGGCAATGATGATTTCAGCGGAACAAATCGTCTGACTGGAGGTAATCTGCCGGCCATGACATGGCAGCAAGTCATGGCTTTGGCCCATAAGGGCAAAACCACTTTGCCAATGCCGGGCGTTGATATGCCTGTGGCCGAAGCGCTGCTTGCCAAAGCCAGAATTCAAGGCACGTCAGACGACTCAAACACAATTGCCGGCATCATCGATACTGATGGGGCGGCGCGACTGTCACCAGCGACCGCTCTGGCTCTTCAACGGATTCATTTGCTGCTGGGTGGAGATGGCATACAGATTCAAATAGGACTTGATGAGACGGAACCAGCGCCTGACGTTTCTGACCCATCAGACAGAGCAATACTGACAACAGAAGTCGCGCCGGATCAGGCAGGATAGGTCTATGAGTTCGCTGTCCCGTATCAGTGTTGCCATGGGGCTTGCTGTTGTCATAGGCCTCGGATCGACCGATTTTTTCCTGCGTGCGAAAGCACCGCTGGGAACGACAAAACACCAGATGTGGACTGCATGGCCCAGCACCGGGCTTGGTTCAAATGCCAATGCTGAAAACCCATACCTTCAAGCTCATACGGCACGAAACGGCACTGTGCCCCTTGGTGACAATGAAGGTGTCCTGCTGAAAACCTATCGGGATATCTCCGGGGATACGCTGGTGCGCAATTGCCTTTATCGTATGACCGGTGATGTTCCAACGTCTCAATTATGGACACTTGCAGTGTCTGACGCTGTGGGCCGAGTGTTACCCAATCCATCTTTGCGGTTCGGGATTGAATCGAACCAGCTGTTGCGGGCTCCTGACGGCACGTTCAATATATGGTTGTCGCGGGACGTGCAGCCCGGAAACTGGATTTCGCTGGGCGATTTGCCGGAAGATCTTTACACAGCGAATGAGCAAGTGCCCGTTGACGGCAGGAATCAAAACCAGAGCTTTTTGCTGACTTTGCGTCTGTATGGCGCCAATCTCTCGTCAGAAACATCCCTTAGTGCCGTCGAGTTCCCCACGATTGAAAAGGTCAGTTGCCCGTGATCAATCGTTCCTTCTTTGTCACGCTGCTGATTGGTCTGTTTCTCGCAGCCATCATTCACATTGGAATTCTGCTGTTTGCGCCCCGCCTATCTGTGAGCGATGCATGGGAGGCGATTGCGCTGCCGCTGGAGCCCTTCGTTGCAGTGCCTGTGCGTGCGATGCGTCCGGGTGAAGTCTTCAATGATCTGGACGAATCTGACGAGACGCCGATCACCGAAGTTCCGATGCGGGATCTAGACCCTCAGTTTTCCCACGCCATTTGTCGATTTGATCTGAATTCTGGCCCGGTACACATTCGAACAGATGGATTTGAGGGGTTCTGGACACTTAACCTTTTCAGTGCCGGCGGGATCAGTTTCTTTAGCACCAACGAACAGGTGACCGCGGGGCGGCCGCCCACCATTCTGGTAACAACGCCCTCTCAAGTCTCCAGCCTGAGGGCAAATAACAGCGCAAGCCTCAACAATCTTGCACTGGTCGAAACTGAAATTCTGGATGCGGCGGTGTTGTTCCGTGCTTATCGGCAGCATCAGCAAGCGCTGCCGACTGATATGGCAGAACTTCAATCTGTGTTTTACTGCTCACCATTCCAGCAGAACCCGGCCCCCGAACAGGAAGAGGTGCAACCTGCTGCGGCCGTGTTTGAAGAGCCGATACAAGAAACGGAAGTGGAACAGGCAATCGAAGCTGAAAGCGAGTCTGCCGAAGAACCACAAACCGAGTAGAGCCAACTACTGCCGCCAAAGCGTGTGTTGATTAAAAGACTATTTTTGCGGGACAGGCGCATCATACGGGTCAAAGGTCTGGTCTTGGGTGTCGCGCCCCCTCATATAGCGTGAACGACGAACCGTTTCGGTTTGCACATCTGGTTGCATGTAAGCTATGCGGGCTTTTCTGAAAATCAGCTCAAGACGCTGTAGCTCTCCATCTGCCAGCCCCACTCTTTCATCGGGTTCTTCAATAGCCAGTCGCTCAATCGCATTTCTGTAACTTTCAATGCGGAATGCAACGGCCCTGTCTACCCAGTCAATCAGTTCCTTGTTTTCATAAACCCTGGCATTTGCAGCTGTCTGGACAGATGTCATTGGACGCACCAATGGGCTTTGCAACGCATACCGCTCATCGCCAACCGGACCAAAGGTGGCAACGGCCTCAATTCTTATCGTATCCGCTGCAGTAACCTGGCTCGCCCTTGCAAAAAAGGGGGGTATCAGAGCAGCGTCGGCAGCCATGTCTGCACTCAATCGCCCATAGCGACCTGCGGTTGAGCGGAACCTGTCTGATCGCAGATAGGCATAATAGGCGTTTGTGCTGAGGCGATGGTCCAAAGGTGCAGTCACCCGGTAGCGCTGAACACGCGACGCAATAGCATGAATCCAGTCCCTGGCATGTGGTGGCGCTATCAGACGTCTGGACTGCTGGCGCAGCAGTTTCTCTTCATCGGTGAGATTGAAATATGATACTGGTTCTTCTCGAAATCGGGCGGCAAAACCGCCAATCAATGGAAGTATCTTGCGATCCATCACACCGCTATCTTCACGGCCGAAATCAGCCCCCAAGGAAGGGGTTGAATGCGACATCATCATTGCAGCCAGCAAGGCTGACGCTGCAATCCTGCCTGTCGGTCGAAAAGATTTTCGGTTCTTCGTCATAAATGTCACCGGCGGTTCAGTCTTGGCGGGTGTTCCGGTTCAAAATTCTCTACTTGCTTGTTTCTTTTGCCTAGTGGCCAACTGGCCGGGCTGCGCGGGGCCAAAACCCGGCGCGCCTTTTTATTGCGCGCTACGTCAACTCGTGGCGATTCCAGGGAGTCATCATGATATTCAACAAACACACCGCTAAATAAAACGACATTGTCCCGTGAACCGTGCGGAGCCAAATTATGACCCCTTCCGGTTTGGGCCGGAAGATTATGCAAGTGAGATTTCATGTCCGGAAAGGCAATAATCCTTCCCATATCCATACTCCGTTTGTTTTCTGTCAAACCGGAGTGGATATACGCCCGAACTCCCCGGAGCGGTTTCAACACATTAGGCATAACGCTGCGGAGGTTAACAGTCTGCTAACGAATTACTGCGACATTTACAGTTCGTGAACCAGACCGAATTGTTGTGTGTACGGTCAATGCCAAATATTCAATATCATTCGTCCGCAGAATCTGCTGCAAACGCGTCAGACCTTGCAGACTTCCAAGCTTTGTCAGCATCATCGGGTCGGTATCCGAACCAGGCCTTACTGATGGCTCTGGCTCGATTGTTTGTGCAAAATACTGCCCCTACCCTTTGGGAAGTCGAGCAATTCCAGGAATTGATGCTGAATCTGGCACCTGAAGCAGATGTAACAACGCGGCAAGAGTTACTTCGGCTTCTGTCGTCAAATATGCATACGCCAACCCAAGTTCTGGACGCACTTGCAATGACGCAAATTCATGGTCAGCCGAAAAACGAAGTTCCAGACAGCATCCCGCCAGTTGATCCGGTCCCACTGCAGCAGCCAGTCTACTCTATTGCCCGGTTGAAAGACATGCTGCCGCTTCAGATCTCCAGAAAGATGGCGCAAGTTGCCGCTTTGGCTGCCAAACGCGGCGACCGTCACATCTTACGATCGCTTCTTGCTTCCCATCTGTCTGTTTCCCGACAGTTTGCAGACTACCTTTTGACCAATCCGGACGGACTGTTGCTGACAACCGCCCTGAGAGCCCTGCGTATGCCAAGCACTGTTGCCCATACAATTCTGCTCACAAGTGAAGGCTTGGAATGTCGTGACCTGATCTATGTCCCCCAAATGGTCAATTCCTTTGAACGACTGGACCCTGAGGCCTGTCGCAAAAGACTGAAGGATTGGGAAAGGGCGTACTCCATGGCACAGGCAGAGACAATTGCAGGCAAACAAGCGGCAACGCTTCAAACCAATTATCTGCGGCCCGGCTTTGAAGGGCTGAATTCTAAAGATGTCCGAGAAGCAACCGAGCGTACTTCCGATCTCCAAAGAATGGCCGGATAGACTTCAACCACGACCCTTTTCGAAATCCTCATTCGACAAGACGCAAGGCGTGATTTCCAGTTGCGTTCTCAACCTCGAGGACCCAGATATCGGGATCGAAGTTTCTTTCGCTGCTGAGGCGCGCTTCAATCTGTTCATCAGTTGAGACAAGAACCAACTCGAAAAGTCGGCTGTCTTCACTTGAAAAAATATCCGGGTTGGAACTATCCAGAACTTCGCTCTGAGGCGCGGGTCCATAGAGGTTCACAGAACCATCCGGCTCTACAATCTTGACGAAAATTGCCCCCGCATCTGCTGCCCCTCGTTTTGCAAGATAGCCAAACGAACCGTTCAGCCGGCATTGTCTGAGATAGGACGCAACCCAAAGGTCACTGGAAAGACGCCGAACCATATCTAGCCCCAGAACAATTCTGTTGGTGACAATTAAATTGGGTTTACACTCAAGGTCTCGCCCTAGTTCACGCTTTAATTCAGAGCACCAATCGTCATCAGCCGGACTATGAGATCATCGCTAATTTTACCGGTGACGGATATGCCCTGGTTCATTTCAAAGCGCTGGATGGCTGCTGATGTTTCGTCGCCAAATACACCATCAGCCGTCACCGGTCCGTACCCAAAACTGTTCATAGCCTGCTGGACCGACAAAATTTGAGTTGCTGTAATGGCAGATGTGGCTGCAGGTGTTTCCGGGTTTGGATTGTTTGCAGGCGCGCGTGCCGGCAAGGGCACAAGTTCTTCTCTCACGAGTTGGTCCATGCGCATACGTGCCAATAGTTTCACAGATGGCTCGCCGGTGGGCGATACGTTGATGCCACGCTCATAATCAGCAATAGCGGCTCGGGTCTCCGGTCCATCCACGCCATCCACCAGACCGTGATAGAAACCTTTCACAGCCAGCATGCTTTGTACTTCGCTTATCAAAGCCCGGTCAGCAACCAGCGGCGGATACCGCAAATCAGCCCCGGCAGAAACCGTGCGCACTTCCCGATGCATAAGCGCCGCCAGTTGCCCACCCGGTGCACGTGTCTGGAACAGAGGTGCCGGGTGTTTCCCTGGCTGCATGTAAGTCGCATTGACGGCCACCAGAGCAGAAACGGCGGCGCAGAGTGCTATTGCGCTGTTACGCCCCGGTTTTTCCATGAGTTTTTGAGCAATTCTTGCAGCCATCAGGCGCTTCTCCTCAGCCGATTGGCTTCGTCTTCAGATGTCTCATGAGCGGAGGGTTGGTCTGCATCGGTGTCACCATCACCTGCAGCGGCACGCACGCAAGGCAGCGAGATGGTGACAATGGTTCCCTCACCCAGGACACTTTCAAGATTTAATGTACCACCGTGAAGTACAGCCATCTTTTTTACCAAAGCCAAACCCAGTCCGGCACCAGGGCGCGGAGGCTGCGTGTCACTGACACGCTCAAAACTGTTGGCAAGGCGCGGCAGGGCTTCATCTGGAATGCCAATGCCTGAATCCTCGACAATAAAATTCATATGCCCCAGTTTTTTCTCAACTGTTAGCGACATCCGAGTTTTGCTGTCGCTGAACTTGAGAGCATTTTCCAGAATATTCAACAACATCTGGCGGCAACAATCTTGGTCTGCATACAGATATGGAAGGTTGTCCGGGCAATGCAGATCAACCGTCATTCCCTTTTCACGGAACCGCGGTTCAAGAATCGAAAAACATTCACCGCACAAATGAGCGACATTGAAGGAGGACGGTGTCAGTTCCAGATGCCCAGCTTCCAGTTGACCTGCAATAAGCATCTTGTCGATGACGCTCAAGAGATGCTGGCCCGCATGATGGATGTATCCGGCATATTCCTGACGCCGTTCATCTGATTGAAAAGCGATCTTTTCGTCGGACAAAATTTCAGAAAAACCCAAAATCGAGTTGAGCGGGGACCGCAGTTCATGAGCCAGCGTGCTGACTGCAGTCATGAAGCGTTGCTCTGAACCACCGTTGTCCCGTGCTGTCTGGAGTTCAGCCTGCATCGAGACCTCCGAAGAGGCGTCCTGCAAAGAGCTGATGCAGCCATCATGGCACCAATGGGCCGAAAATGTGAAAGGCTGAAATTTGCCTGGAACACCGCTGAGCGCCAGATGTACAGTTATCGGCGTGACAACTCTGCTGCGGCTGGCGTCAGAAACCAACGTTAAAAAAGCAGGGCGGTCGCTGACCCGTATGAGATTCAGCAAACCCTTGCCGAGAACTGCGTGGCCAAGATCGGACAATATGGGATGCAGAGAGCCGGACTGCTCTATAACGTCGCCATTTTCATTGTGACGCAATGTCAATTCTGTCATTGGAAACAGCGGAGTGGCTTTGGCTTCAAAAACCTGTGTTTCATCTGTGGACAAAATCTGTTGTGGTTTTTGCAAAAATGGCAGCAACAAGCCCGTAAAGGCACCAAGGACAGCCGCCCCGATTGCAATGCCAATCAGGGGTGCAGTCTGGATATCCAGCATCCGTGAAGCGGCCATCAAAATAGGCAACGACAGGCCAGCGCCGATCAAGGCACCAGTCAGCATCCGTGTCTCCAGTCCGCCAGGTGCGACAGACAGGACGGGTCCAGAATGCGTCTTACCATTATTGTTTTTGTCAAAAGGCTTCAAGGGTTGCGCCCTGCAATTCATTCATATGCAGCACACCATTGCAGGCAAGGTTTACCGTAAGGCTAAGACAGGGAAGTCTGTTGCAAATCATGCAGAAATCCCGCGTTTGCGCGTCAAAAACCGAAAAACGTGGTGAATAAACTGTTAACAAATGGCATTGAACTGGGACAATTCAGCGGTTTCCGTTCTAGGTTGAAAGCGTGTAAAGCGGCGCTG
>CAZOCA010000074.1:0-1264 GCA_964578105.1 uncultured Pararhizobium sp. | reverse complement strand
CGCTGCATTCATTGGTTAAAATTTGAATCAAATTCAAATCCAGTTTGCCATGCATCTTAAATGGCCGCGCTCTATTGTAAGAATGAATTGTCTAGGACCTATGCCCCAAAACAAAAAATGAGTTGATACAAATGTTTTTCGTGCGTTCCATTTTTTGGCTGAGTGTTGTTTTTGTTCTGCTGCCAGTGGCACCAGAGGATCGTGATAAGATAGAGTCGATTTCACCAATCGAAGCTGTTGGCGCGGCGGCCGCCGCCGTCCGTGACATTTCCGGTTTTTGTGGCCGGAATCCGGAAACTTGTGAAACAGGTGGCAAAGCGGCAGTTGCTCTTGGCTACAAGGCAAAATATGGCGCACAGCAATTGCTGTCTTCTTCCGGTGACCAACAGGATGGCGAGAATGACTCGCTTCTTGCCGATGCCTTGGGACAGCCAATGGCAAATCTAAGCAACGAAATCGCAAGGGCACTGCCAACTGAAAACGCTGTGGCAGTAGCTCAGTCTGCTGCTACAATCTTGGTTTCAGAAACGAACGCAGTCGCAGAAGAGAGCGTCATCTCAGCCGATGCGATTGTCCCTGCATCAGCGACACCCGCGACCCCGACCCCACGTGCGCGGCCAAATATCTGATTTTATTCGTCTGCTTCCGCAGCGGTTCAAATATTCCTGTATGCCAGGCGCTTCTAACCTGGTCTGTAGCGCTCTATATATGTTGGCAACTTAGTCTTGCCCGAGATCGGCTCCATGAACATTACAGACATTATCGAAAATTTCTCCTATCTGGATGACTGGGAGGATCGCTACAAATACGTCATCGAATTGGGCAAAGAACTTGAAACGATGCCCGATGCCTTGCAAGTGGACGCCAACAAAGTGCGTGGCTGCACCAGCCAAGTCTGGTTGTCGACACGTGTGACTGAGCGCGATGGCGAACCGGTGCTTCATTTCCTGGGCAACAGCGATGCTCACATTGTGCGTGGGCTGGTGTGTATCACTCTTGCGATCTTCAATGACAAAACCGCTCGAGAAATTGTTGATCTGGATGCGGAGGCTATTTTTAATGAAGTGCAATTGCGCGATCACATCTCTGCGCAACGGTCCAATGGTCTGAATTCCATGCTGCAACGCATTAAGGCGGACGCACGAAACCTTATGTAAGTCTGGCGCCTCCTGGAGCAATCTTTTACCTATACGGAAACACTTGCTCTGGTGAGGACACAAAAAAGCCCGGAGGCTCAATGCCACCGGGCTTTATAAATTTGTCG
>CAZOCA010000073.1:0-9167 GCA_964578105.1 uncultured Pararhizobium sp. | reverse complement strand
GCATTGGTCAGCGGCGCAAATGTGATTTATCTGACCGATCAGACTTCGGCTGGCATTGCTGAATCCGCAGCCGTCATACTGCGATGCCGCACACAGGGCGTCTCATTGTTCGATTCTGTGGCAGCTCCCGTTTCACTGCTAACATATTTGTGCGTTGCAGTTGCCAGCCGCGTTGGCCAGAAGTCCATAGAACGTATGCGCTACATTGAAAGCATCCATGATGAGTGGGGAGGCTCCCTTGCGGGAGATTTCTAAAATCTATCTTGCATGATTGAACGGTCAATACCTGCCCAAATGATTCATTTTTGAAAATAGTGTTGTCAATTATGAAATTTCTTTGACCGGTTCCACAGACTTCAATAGCTTTTGAACAGCGATAACCACATCGCCTTGCAGCATAACATACAGAAATTCTGAGTGGCACATCAGACTGACCGCCAACGGCATGTTCGCCGCTGGTCTGGTGCAGTGTGCCGCTTTCACATCAATACACACTGCAATACAGAGGACACAAAGAATGCGAAAATTCTTAGGAAAACATGTCATTTGTGCAGGGGCTTTTGCCCTCGCATTAGGTGGCTCCATAGCGGCGGCCAGTGCGCAGGATATCGTCTGGGCGCGCTATGGCGACATTGACACTCTTGATCCACACAAAGCCACCAGCACCCTTTCCCTTCAGGTCTGGAGCCTGATGTATGACACGCTGCTTGCGGTAGACGCTAACGGTAACCCGGTCCCGCACGTTGCCAAATCCTGGACATCCAATGATGCAGGCACCGAGTATACATTCGCGCTGAATGAAGGGGTGATGTGCCATGATGGAACGCCACTGGATGCCAATGACGTAAAATATACGATAGACACGGCATTCGACAGCGAAAAGCCAAGTCTCACCAAAGGCAGTTGGGGTCCAATCAGCAGCGTGGACGTGATCGATGCCCTCACCTTCAAACTGACGTTGGAATCACCTTTTGTCGCGCTCGTCCCATTTTTGGCGGACAGTTTTTCTTCGATCATTTGTGATTCAAATGAAGATGCAGCTGGTTTTGGCACCGATACGGCTATCGGGTCGGGGCCGTGGAAATTGGTCTCCTGGACCAAAGGCGACAAAATTGTTTTTGAGAAAAACCCCGACTACAAGAATTTTGGCAAGCTTGCCAAGAACCCGGGCGCTCCTTACATGGATGGCCTTGTCATCACCACAGTTCCGGAACCTCAGGCCCGCTTCGCGGCGCTGAAAACCGGCGAAGTACACATTGCCGAACCTCCCTTTGATGACGTCGCGGCCATCAAGGAATCCGGCGAATTGCAGATTATGGTTGCGGAAAACACCGGACAAAACGTCTTTTGGGAATTTGCCGTCCATAGGCCGCCCTTCAACGACAAGCGTGCCCGCCTTGCCGTTGCGCATGCTACAGACGCAGCAACTGCCATCAGTTTAATCTATGGCGATCTGTCCATTCCGGAATATTGTCCTGTATCACGGGGTGTCTTTGGCAATGATCAGGATTTCTGTGCCCAGTATCGTCCGGAATATGACCCTGAAAAATCCAAATCCCTTCTGGCAGAATTGGGTTACAGCGAATCAAATCCGCTTGAAACAGCGCTTTTGGTCTGGACTGGTGGCAATCGTCAAAAGCTCGGCGAAGTATTCCAGGCTCAATTGGCGGAAGTCGGCATTAAGGCCAATATTGAAATCATGGATATCGGTTCCCTGAATGCGCGTGTGCGTCAGGAAAATGAAAATACGCAGGGGACCACAGGCAGCATGGATATGATGACTTGGTCCTGGTATGATCCAGATATTCTGTATGCCCTGTGGCATACGCCCGGTGCCTATCGCGGATATACGTCTCCCGAACTCGATGCCATATTGGATGAAACTCGTGTTCTGACAGACCCCGAAGCGCGTGAAGCAAAGGTTCAGGAAGCTTTCAAGTATCTTCTGTCAAATGCCATTCACGTACCGCTTTATACACCTGGCTGGGAATGGGTCTTCGCAGTTCGCCCCGAAGTGAAGGATTTCCACATCGCGCCGTTTGTTTATCCGATCTTCAGCGATATTAAGATCGAAGGCTAAATCTGCTGCCCCGCATGCACTGCATGCGGGGCTGTTAGTCCCTTTCACGGAGCGCGATCAAACATGCTGTCCTTTCTCGCCGGTCGCCTGACAATGGGATTCCTGACAGTCTTTGTGACGACCATACTGGTTACTCTTCTCATTCATCTGGTGCCGGGTGATCCGGTGCAAATCATGTATGCCCAAAGCCAGGGAACGACACCTGAGCAGATGGAAGAAGTTCGTAAGAGTCTCGGGTTGGATAAACCCATCCCGGTTCAATATGTCATGTTTGTTGGCCGCCTTCTGGAAGGTGATCTGGGCTACACAATCCGAGGCGGACAACCTGTCCTCGACGTCATTTTACAGCGTTTGCCAAACACCATTGTTTTGGCTGTTGCGGCGATGGCGATAGCCATTCTCATTGGTGTGCCCATTGGTTTTTTTGCAGCTTACAAGCAGGGAACAATCTGGGATGTGATCCTGATGATCACAGCCATAGCCGGGATCTCGATGCCCCATTTCTGGCTTGGGTTGATCCTTCTCTTCTACTTTGCCGTTGATTTGGGATGGCTCCCGGTCAGCGGTGGTGGACCACTCAATCTAGTCCTGCCAGCTGTAACGCTGGGCCTATCCAATGCGGCCATCTTTGCGCGCCTGACCCGATCCTCCATGATCGATGTCTTGAGTCAGGACTTTGTACAGACCGCCATTGCAAAGGGACTACCTCAGAAGCTGGTACTTCGTCGCCACGTCCTGCGCGCTGGCCTGATACCCATCATCACCATGATGGGCCTGCAATTTGCATTCATGATGGGTGGCGCCATTGTGGTCGAAAACATATTTTCCTGGAACGGGGTTGGTCGCATGGCTGTTGAGGCGATCTTCCAGCGTGACTATCCGATCATTCAGGGGTTCATCCTCACATTTGCCGTTGTCGTCGTGATCGTTTCCATCATGCTGGATGCAGTTTATGCATTCATCGATCCACGCATTCGGCGGAGCTGAGCATGGGCGAGATAACAGCAATTACTCCGGGATTATCTACAGAACCAACCCAGGTATCGCCCGGTTTCTGGCGAAGATTGGTTCGCACACCAAATGGCTTTATTGGCCTTCTCATAGTCACCATTTTGATTGTATGTGCATTTGGCGCAGACTTTCTTGCACCCTACAATCCAACCAAAATGGGATCTGGTCCCAGATTCCTGCCTCCAGGCGGCGACTTCCTGCTGGGAACCGATGAATTTGGCCGTGATATGCTGTCGCGTATCCTTTACGGAAGTCGGCTAACTCTGCTCATTGGTGCTGTGGCCGTCGGTATATCGCTCACTGTTGGTATGCTTCTGGGGATGGTAGCCGCCTATTGCCGTGGGTGGATCGAAACGGTTTTGATGCGGAGCGCAGATATTCTGTTCTCATTTACGGAAACGCTCATTGCATTGGCCTGCGTGGCTGTTCTCGGGCCAAGTCTGCAAAATGCAGTTCTCGCGGTCAGTATCGCCGGGATACCCTTTTATGCCCGGACCTGCTATTCGGCCTCCCTTGTCGAGGTCTCCAAACCCTATTTTGAAGCCAGCATCGCAGCAGGTGCCGGGCCATTCAGAATGGTTTTTCATCATCTGCTACCCAATGTCCTCCCAACAATGATCGTTGTTGCGACTTTGGGCGTCTCGACCGCTATTCTTGCGGCTGCAGGGTTGAGTTTTCTAGGGCTGGGGGCACAACCACCGACACCTGAATGGGGCTATATGCTTGCCGGTTCCAGAGATTACATCAACCGGGCACCATGGTTGATGACCATACCCGGGATCGCAATTGCCATAACCGTATTGGGATTCAATCTGCTTGGCGATGGATTCCGCACCGCATTGGATCCGAAAGAGAGGGATCGATGACATCGGCATCCCTACTAGATGTGGAAAATCTTTCTGTTGGATTGCGATCCAACCGTTCCATGACAACTGTAGTTTCAGACCTTTCGTTTCATCTGAAACAGTCGGAAATTCTGGCGATCGTTGGAGAAAGCGGATCCGGAAAAAGCATGACCGCCAAAGCCCTGATGGGTCTATTGCCAGCCGGAGCAAAAGTTACCGGATCAGCGCGATTCAAGGACGTGGATATTTTGGCAAACGCCGACCGGAAAATGCAGGCCATTCGGGGAACGGGCATTGGAATGATTTTCCAGGAGCCGATGTCTGCCCTCAATCCGGTCTTAACAATCGGCTTGCAAATGACTGAGGCATTACGTGTCCACGGCCTTGCGAACCAGGCAGACGCCAACAAAAGAGCGATTGAAATGCTGGACCGCGTCGGCATATCCGCACCCAATACGCGCTTGGGTCAATACCCTCATGAATTTTCTGGTGGGATGCGCCAGCGCGTCATGATTGCCATGACAATGCTGCTTGAGCCGGACCTGATCATTGCCGATGAACCGACAACGGCTTTGGATGTAACCGTGCAGGCCCAAATTCTAGACTTGTTGAAAGGAATCGTGGCCGAAACCAGTATTGGCATGTTGCTGATTACACACGACATGGGTGTTGTCGCAGAAACCGCTGATCGGGTCCTTGTGATGAAACAGGGAAGCAGCGTTGAAGAAGCAGCCGTCCGCACATTATTCGCCGATCCAAAGGCCCCATACACAAAGGCATTGCTGGCAGCAGTACCAAGACTTGATGGCAATACATACAGCCCGAGCGAATTTTCTGATGGCGACGCACCTATCCTCGAAGTGTGCAATTTAGAGAAATCATTCTCAAAGAAAAGTGGTTTTTGGCGAACGCAAGCCACGACGAGAGCCCTTAAGAACGTATCCTTGAGTGTGCGGGAGGGAGAGACCCTTGCTATTGTTGGGGAAAGTGGTTCCGGGAAATCCACGCTTGCAAGAGCCATTACCCGGTTGCTGACAGTCGATAGTGGTCGTGTGATCGTCAACAATCAGGACTTTCTGGCGTTGAAAGGTCAATCCTTACGTAAGGCCCGCAGCGACATCCAGATGATTTTCCAGGACCCTTATTCATCCCTTGATCCGCGCTTCAAAATTGGACGCACTATCGAAGAGCCAATTCATATCCATCAAAACATCGAGTCGTCTCAAGCACGGCAGAGAGTGAACGCACTTCTCGAACAAGTTGGGCTCACACCCGACATGGCAGATCGTTACCCCCATGAATTTTCTGGCGGCCAACGTCAGCGCATTGCCATTTCAAGGGCCTTGGCGTCCAGTCCCAAGATCATAGTGGCGGACGAACCAACATCTGCCTTGGATGTCTCAATTCAGGCTCAGGTTCTGGATTTATTGCTGAGTCTGAAAAAAGAGCTCTCCTTGACCATGCTTTTCATTTCGCATGATCTGGCGGTAGTTGGAAAAATATCAGATCGTGTTGCCGTCATGCGAAACGGCCAAATCCTTGAAATGGGGCCCACGGATCAGATCCTTCTTGAGCCTCAGCACCCTTATACAATCGCACTTTTGTCTGCCGCACCTTCACCTGATCCGGAACGGAAACATAGGCTGAGGGTTGACCTGCCTCATATCAAGGATGCCGGCCCATTGAGAGAAGTCCAATCCGGCCATTGGGTCGCAACATGACTATTGGGATTGCAACCTACGGCCCGAATGCCGGAGCAGCTTGTGTGGCGGCACTCAAATCTGTCGAAGCGGTCGGCAGAGGCGCAATCGGTGGCTTTGTAAGCCTTGTTGTGATTACGCAAGATGGGGATTTGAAGCATTTGACCTGCCAGACAAAAGGCACTCGGGGTCTTTTTCAAGGCTCAAATCTGCCGATCGAATTTGCACAAGCCGAGTTGGCCACCTTAATGTCAAGCGGACCAAATAGGCCAGAGCCACTGGAAAGCTTCACAGTGGCAAAAGCTGGTGTTGCTTTGGTAACCGGTCATCGCATGCCCAATGCAATCGGTGTGTCCGGTAAAGCCCTGAATCAATCCGTTCTTGATCTCATTGAAACGGGTCATGAGCCACACGCCGCTATGTCCATGATCCTGACTGAAAATCCGAATGCTGACGCCGGGTTTCTGGTACTCACCGCAGATAGAAAGCTTTTCACAGCAAACAGTGCACTGGTGGAACAACGCTCTGACACCGGACTTTGCGTTCTTGATGATCCAGCCACCGAACTCGGCGCGGGTGTAATACACAATGGAATTTTGCCCAGCAAACCGCTCGCAAGTCTCGCAGCCGAGGTTGCAATGGATCATATGTATCCGGCAGATGCAGCTTACGCGTCGATAGAATTCAGAACAGGAACCCGACTTTCCCTTGCTGACTCTACCTATGTAGAAGTTGATGAGCATGGTGTTGTAGCCGGAATTTTTGTAGACGACCCATTGATCCTGACGGGCACAAGGGGTGTGGGACTGGGGTATAAGGTCCCCGTTGTAAAATCAGTTCATTCTCTGGGCCACATGACATATGAGCCATTTCTATTGGTGACTAATGGAATACTCTCTCAAATTGATGGAAACTCAGCTCTCGCGGTATCGATCAGGCGGGATAAATGAACTCGCACGGGCAAAATTCGATCTACAGTTTCGAGCATGTGATTGAATAAACGTGCATATTCCTCAGGGCAATATAACTCGGTCCAATCGATCAAGCAGCCGGCTTAGCTCACGAAGGGTCGTCTCGTCCGGCAAGCATGTCGGTGGACGAACGATCGCAGTGTCAAACACCCCCCGACGCTGCAAGATTGCCTTGTGCACGTGGTAAAATAGATCTCCGGACTGAAATCCAAGACGACTAACCGGCAAAATGCAGTTTTCCAGAAGTTGCTCTGCATGATCCTCAGCGCCCGCTTCCAGACACGACCAAACAGCCATGAACTCCTTTGCTTGGCTGGCAAATGGCATTGTTCCACGCGCACCCCGCCGATACTCTTCCACCAAGGTTCCACCACCAGCGCCACCAAGCACAGACAGCCGCGTGCCAACAGCTGTGGCCATTCGCGCTGCCTGTGTAACAGTTGGCTGTGTTTCCACCTTGATCGTATCGACCTGTGGCACCTGTTCTGCGATCGCAAGCGCGAGTGCGGACGGGATCGGTGCTTGCGGAACGTCCTGCAAAATGATGGGTAGGCTGGTCGCCGACGCGATTGCGCCGATATGATTAGTGACCGCTTCCGCATCCATCGGGAAGAAGTCCGGTGGCCAGATCATCAGCCGATCCGCACCAGCGTCCTCGGCATCCTTCGCCAATTCTACCGCTACCGCCGTTCCAGGTGCAGATGTGTTCATGATCACGGGCACACGCCCGGAGACCTTGTCGACAACGGCAGACAAAAGCAGACGTTTTTCGTCCCGATTCAGTTTGAAAATTTCGCTGCCAATAGCAACACCAATTCCGTGAACACCAGCATCAAGCGTCTCGTCGATCTCACGCGCAAGGCTGACAAAATCGATAGCACCCTCGGAATCGAATGGGGTTAGAAGTATGGGAACGATGCCCTGAAGACCGCTCATCAATTCGTCCTTTCCCTGTCCAAAACAAAAACTTCACTCAGCATGTCTCGAATCGGTCGGCCATCTATGTCGCTTATCATCAACGGCTCCATCATCCGCCACCATCGTTGCATCGTTTGCGTTGGCTTGGTGTCAGTTCCAGGGAAAGGTGTGTTACGTTGTTGGAACGCGAAAACCTCCCGGCCATCGCGGTAAATGGCAAAGGTTTCCACTCCGGCAGCGCGCATCTCGGCAATCAAATCGGGCCATACCAGAGCATGCGCGGCGTCATACGCCACCTCGCTTCCGCTGTGCAGTCTCATGCGCCAGGCTTGCCGATAAACCGTCATGCCTCAAACCGGTTATCATCAATGAAATCCCAGACGATATCATAGCCAAGGCCAGGCATATCGGGGAGTGCAATTTCGCCATTGGCATCCATGAGATCGCAATTCCGGCCCAAATAGGGATGTGGCGCATCATAATTGACACCGGGTGCCAGAAGACCCTTCTCATACCATTCACTGGTATCTTCCGATGTGGCGCCCATGACTTGAAGGTTGCCCCAGCCAGCCATGTGAATCTCGCACCGTATTCCATAGGCTTCACAGACAATGGCGGTTTTCCGGCAGCCGGTGATACCTCCCCTGCGCACATCCATACGGCTCATGTCGGATGCCCCACGCAAGATCCAGTCTGCGCGTGTAAAAACCCCGCCCGCGGCAATTTCAGGAGCCAGAATGGGTATCGTGAGTTCGCGGCACAGACGAACGTAACTCTCCACACGGTATTCCGGCATCGGATGCTCGAACCAGTAAAAATCGAGCTTTTCCAGCTCGCGCCCGACTTTGATTGTTTCTTCGATGGTGTGGTAAGTCCCCCACACGTCATACATCAGAACCATGTCCGGCCCCACAGCCTCTCGAACAAGGTTTACGGTTTCGATATCGGCACGAATGTTCGACGGACGACCATTTGTCGGCTGCCCGGTATCCGGGTCCCAGAAATAGTGCGGATGGATTTTGTAAGCCTTATAACCCTCCGCCTGACAGGCTAAGGCATGTTCTGCATAGACATGTGGCTTGCCGATATTGGGATAGGTAGAGGCATAGGCCTTCACTTTGTCCCGCGCGCCGCCCATGACCTTGTAGACCGGTTGCCCGAAGACGCGCCCTGCCAGATCCCATAAAGCCAGATCAATGACGCTTGAAGCGACCTCGGACAGGTTAGCCACCCACATCCATTTCCAAACCGTTTCACGGTCAAACGGGTCGGTACCGATCAGCATGTTGCGCACCCGGCCTTCGATCAAAGCCTGTTCGTCGCGCGTCATGCCATCCTGATCACCATGTTTGCCACCGCCGAAGAAGTAACCCGACACACCCTCGTCTGTGTCGATGCAGGTGACGGTCTGAATCACTTCTGCATTCGGGATCAGCTGGCCATGACCGATATCCCAACGGTCGGCATGGGTACGAAAACGGATGACGCGAACATCGGAAATCTTCATGACTTGCCCTGCTCTACCAGATCGCAGCTTCGCTCTGAATATCAAAAAGGCGCAGCTTGCCCTCAGTCACGCGGATATGCACGGCATCGCCAGGCGACAGGGTCACACGGTCCCGCGTCGTCATGACCAGCGAAA